>VBQB01000323.1 GCA_005887855.1 Verrucomicrobiota bacterium
CACCGAGCGCTCCAGATTTCGCGTAGATTCTTCCCAGCGCCCCTGGCGCCTCTGGATGAGACCCGTCAGGTCGAATATCCGCGGATCATTCCGCAACGTCTGGCGGGCAACTTCCAGTTCAGCCAGAGCACCGTCGTAATCGCCGTACGCCCAATAAAGATTCTGCCCACGCGCGAGATGCGTTTCACCAGCATCGGGACGAAGGCGAGAGGCGGCTTGAAGGGCGGCTTCCGCTAACGCCAGGCGCGCAGATGTATGGTCGTCGCCAAAAAAATAAAGGGCGTCATGAGCGTAGGCGAGCTGACAATACGCATCGAAGAACGATGGATCACGAGCGACAGCCTGGGTTAGCAGATCGACCGCCTGGAGGGTATCCGCTTTCGAGATCGAGCCTGTCCTCAGCAGGATATTTTTGGCGCGCGTGTAGAGATCGAACGCGCTGATGTCGCTCGTCGGGTGACGTTCGATTGCGTTCTCTTCACGCGGCGAAAGTTTTGCTTGTAACTGGTCAGCAATCGTCTTTGCGATTTCGCTCTGAATGGCGAACACGTCCGCCAGGTCGCGGTCATAAGTTTGAGCCCAAAGATGCGCGTCGCTGCGCGTATCGACCAACTGCGCATTGATCCGCACCCGACTACCGGCCCGCTGCACGCTTCCTTCCAGCACATGCGCCACTCGGAGCTCCTGCCCGATCTGGCGCAGATTGCGACCAGTCGTCTGTCGATAGTTGATCACGCTCATGCGGCTGATGACTTTTAGGTCGGCCACCTTCGCGAGATCAGTCAGGATCTCGTCCTGCACGCCGTCGGCGAAGAAGCCGTTCTCCTGGTTTGCACTGAGATTCTCAAACGGGAGCACCGCGATGCTTTTCTCCGGGATCGTCGGCATAGCGGCGAGTTCTTGGAAGCGTGGATCATTTCGAAGCAGATCGAACATGGGATCGAGTCGGAGCAGCGCGGGAGTGAGCGGGCCCGCAGGGAAAGCGCCCTCGTACGAGATCGAGAGTAGTTTCTGCAAAGCGGCGATGGCGCGGTCGGGCTCTCCCATCTGCGCCGCCACCCGGGCGAGGATCTCGAGCAACCGAGGACCTGTCAACGGGTCTTTCTCGATCGGGATCACGGCCATGGCCCGCTCCGACAGAGTCAACGCGACGGCTTTGTCACCCAAGCCCATATTAGTCAGCGCGAGATCTATAATGAGGACATAATTTTCTGGTTGTTCTTTGAGAAAAGACTCCTGTTCGCTGCGCGCCTGTTGCCAACTTTCCTGGGCGGCGGCATGGTCGCCGGAGACTTCCTGTGCCCAGCCTAACCAAAAGCGCAGTTCGCCATTGTAATAACCCAACGCTGGATCAGGCTTGGCGAGTATTTCCTTTAGCCGAGGAATGATTGGTGCAGGGCGGCGCTCCAGGATCGCCTGGTAAACTTGTGTTACCAAGACGTAGGGGTTGTCGGCAGCCGGGTGGAGCGGAGCGAGTAGTGCAGCAGCCCGCGGTAGGTCGCCCTCAGCTTGTGCGATATTCGCCTTAGTGGCGAGGGTATCCAGGTCGTCCGGCGTAATATTCAGAACCTGATCAAGCTTTCGTAGTGCTTCGGGCAAACGACGATGGTGGAAGTAGGTAACCGCGTGCTGGCTGAGCAGCTCGACGTTGCGCGGGTCCAGCCGCTCGGCTTCGTTGAAGTACGACTCGCTCCGGTCCAACTGGCCTCGCCTCCGCTCCAAAAACGCCAGCGACTCAAGAATCCGGCTGCTATTCGGCAGGAGCTGACGTGCCTGCTCAAAGTAACGCACCGCGGTGTCGTAATCTCTCAGGCAGGAGTAGTGGTAATATCCCTTGGCCAATACGGCCTCGCCGAGATTGGGCTGAAGAGTGAGGGCGGTTTCGGCTGCCTGCCGCGCCTCTTCGCGGAGGGCGACTGTTGGTTGAAGAACTGTTGAGCGATAGCCGGCCGCATCAATCCATGACAGCAGCGCCCAACTAAGTGCGAATTTCGGGTCCAGGCGCACCGCTTCTTTGAGATATTTCTGTGCGCCAAAGGCGTTGGCGGGTGTGTTGCCCGTTTTCAGTGTATAAGCCAAGCCACGCAGGTAGGCATCGTAAGCTTCGGGATTCTCTGTCGGTTTGACGGCGATGACTTGTTCTTCCTGACCGGTGAGTTTCGCTCGCAACTGATCGGCGATGGCTTTTGCCACCTCACTTTCGACCGAAAAGATGTCGGTCAGTTTGCGATCATAGGTGTCGCCCCAGAGATGGGAATCATTGGCTGCTTTGATCAATTGAACGTTCACGCGCACAGCGTCGCCGCTCTTCTGCACGCTTCCTTCCACGATGTGGGCGACGCCAAGTTGCCTGGCGATCTCCGGCAGGTTTTCCGGCGCGCTCTTGTAGTGCTGCGTCGACGTGTGCGAGATTACCTTCAGATCGGCGATCTTCGACAGGCGCGTCAGGATCTCGTCCTGGATGCCGTCGGCGAGGTAGGCGTTGGCTTTGTCTTCGCTGAGGTTTTCGAAAGGCAGCACGGCGACGCCAGTAGTGGGCGGAGGGCGGATGAAGTCGCTTTTCCAAATGATCACGCCCACTGCTGCTACCAGACCAGCCAGCGACACTACAGAGACGGCCGTGGCTGGATTGCGTTGTAGCCATTTCTTTCCGCGGGTAACAAAACCAGTGCGTCGCGCCCCGATTGGCTCGCGCCGCAGCCAGCGTTCTAGGTCTCCGGCCAGTGCGAGAGCGGATGCGTAACGACGCTGCGGATCTTTCTCGAGGCACTTCAGGCAGATCGTGGAAAGGTCGCGGTCTATTTTCGGACTTAAGAGGCGCGGTTCCTGCGGGTCGGTTTGCAAAACAAGCCGAATAGTTTCGTAGGTTGTTGGTCCCGCAAAAGGAGGACGGCCGGTCAGTAGGTGGTACAACACCGCACCGAGACCGTAAATGTCTGTCGCGCTTGTTAGAGCCACGTTATCGCCGCTTGCCTGTTCGGGGGCCATGTAGCTGGGTGTGCCTAGCACTTCCGTTGTGCGGGTAACGGTACTTTCTGTCTCGACCAGCCTCGCCAAACCGAAATCGGTAAGATGTGGTTCGCCTTCTGCATCAAGCAAAACGTTTCCCGGCTTGATGTCTCGATGCAGAATGCCGTGCTCGTGGGCGTAATGCACGGTGCGCGCCAGTTTCGCGATGAGTTCCGCTGCGCGACGGATGGATATCGCCTCGCGCCTA
>VBQB01000324.1 GCA_005887855.1 Verrucomicrobiota bacterium
TTGGCCATTTCGGCTCAGCTGAACTTTTACCGATGCAGCTGGCACGGAGACACCGCCATAGGTAACATCCATCGGCTTTCGTCGAGGGCGAAATTTTATAAATTTCCACGTCGGTAGCGATGGAGCCGCTGCATATAGCGCTTCTACCTCTGGAAACGCGCCTTTGATTCCATCAGCGCTGATGACAAACTCTCGCTTTCCATCCTCGATAGGGCCGAATTCAAACGTTAGGCTTGGATTCAGCTTGTGCATCTCAGTACCTAATTTGTCGAACGTACGCTCTCGATTTTTCTCGAAATTGAATAGCGTATCTTCGTTGCTCTTGAACCAGTTCCAGAAGTCTTCTTCTGGCGTGGCTCGGGCCCGTCTGCATGAAAATAGAGATGCGGCGATCAGGCTAAGTAAAAGAAGAACGAGTGAATGCTTCATCGAACGAGATTCCCCTTCGGAACAGGCAGCATTCTACATCGTGGTTGGCGTTAAATCCCGATGTCGCTCAATGACCATCGGTCAAAACGCGAAATCGCCTGGTTACATCAGTTATCGGGGTCCAGGTCGGTGTGTCATTGCAGTTCGTGCGGGAAGGGGAACCGGATGGATAGCGCCCATTTCTTGTTGTCGATTCTTACGGCTTCGGTCGGTTTCAACTGCGCGATGAACTTTTTTAGTTCTTTGTACTGCGACTCGGCAATGAATATCGAATAGGTGCTCTTGTGCTTGACGGTCTTAGGGTCCGTTATTCCTGGCCACTTTGTGGGCCAGTCTGCTACTTTTCCTTTTGCGTACTCGAACGGCCAAATCATCACCTCTATGAAATCGGGCATCCATGCTGATGAATTGGCGTTGTCGTACTTCAACACTTGCCCCAGTGCGCGGGAGAGTTCGTCGGGCAGAGGAAGTGCACCTCCGGACTTGGCCTTCAAAGATTGGATATTCCCATAAACCGAGATTTTCTTGTAGTTCGTCTCATCAGCCCGTACCACCAGTACATTTGTAGGTTGGTCCGTCGCTTCGCTGATTGAGTACGAGTCCTTGAGTCTCGCCAGAGCATCCCGTCCGAATCTACTGACGAACGCTTCTACTTCCGCTTGGGCTAATTTCGAGGAAACGTATCTTCCTTCCTTCAGGTAAATGGCCGTGCCGTTCTCATAGAGAACAAACGTGGGGGAATCAGATCCCACAACCATCGCCCATGGATTGAATTCGGTCAGCATTACCAAAGGTTGAAAATCACTGTGGTGACTTGAGCGCTCCGTATCTTGGGCGGGGCTGAAACGGCTCGACACAACGAGGCTGGCCAAAAGTATCAGGGCGGAAAGAAGGCGTGGGTGTAGATGCAGCATCCACACCGAGAGTACGATGGCTCTCGCTTGTTTGCAATCAGCAGTCGAAAACCCCATGACGACAAAGAAGTTAAGTCGTCGCCTTCAGATTAACTGGCGTAATAGTGCGCCGTGAAAGGCGCTGGACTTCAGCGGGTGCAACTCCCGCCCGGGAACTGGTTCGCTCCACCCGGAAGCAATCGAATCGGCAGCGGAGGCAACGAAGCTGTCGGAGCTTTCGATGTAAAGGGTCGCTTGGCGACTCCGCGAGCGTGCAGGCCATAACGTGAGTGAACGCTGAGCAGGCCTCGAAAAAACAATTGCAGGAGCCGACCTTACTGTTACACGGGGAAGGCCGCTGGCAATGGAGACAGACGAGCGAACAAGCTCCATTGAACCTGCCGGGGTAATGGCGATGGCATGTACGCATAGGAGACCAGACGCAACACGGGAAGCCCCAGCGGTGATTGCAGTAAGGATCAACTGGCAACTCGTGAGAGACAGGCCGGGCCGTATGGGGTGGCGGAAAGGCTCGCAGTACCGCTGAAGCCGGATAGTGCCGGTGGAGGGAAGGGGCCTTAGTTAAAGACGAACGCAATAAGCGACAAAGGACTGAGGGATTGGCGATGAGCCTAACAACTCCATTCAGTGTTCAGAAGTTGCAGACGGCGTTGCACGCAAAAGCGAAGGAGTCGCCCAACTTTCGTTTCCACGCGCTGTACGACAAGGTGTATCGGAAAGACGTACTGGTCTATGCCTACGAACGCTGCCAAGCCAATGGCGGAGCTGCGGGAGTGGACAACCAGACATTCGAGAACATCGAAGCGCACAGCAGGGAGCGCTGGTTGGACGAACTGACGCAAGAGCTGAAAAGTCGAACCTATCAACCGCAGCCTGTGCGGCGGGTCTACATACCCAAGCCGGATGGGAAGCAGAGACCGTTAGGCATACCGACAATCCGGGATCGGGTTGTGCAAACGGCGGCCATGCTGGTACTCGGACCTATCTTCGAGGCCGACCTGCAGCCGGAGCAATATGCTTATCGGGCAGACCGCAGCGCACTGGACGCAGTACAGCACGTCCACAAGCTGATCAAAACGGGACATGGGCAGATCGTTGATGCGGATCTCAGCAGCTACTTTGATAGTGTTCCCCATGCCGAGCTTATGAGGTCGGTGGCTCGAAGGGTTGTCGACGGAGCGATGTTGCATCTGATCAAGATGTGGCTGGAAGCTCCGGTCGAGGAAACCGACGAGCGTGGAAACAAACGTCGGAGTACGCGCAATCGGGACGAAGGTCGAGGTACTCCACAAGGGTCTCCGATCAGTCCTCTGTTCAGCAATCTGTACATGCGACGGTTCGTGCTGGGGTGGAAGAAACTCGGGCACGAAAAGCGTTGGCAAGCGTACATCGTGAACTATGCCGATGACCTCGTCATCTGCTGTCGAGTGGGAGCGGAGCAAGCTCTGACCGAGATGCGGGCGATGATGTCGAAGCTGAAACTGACGGTGAACGAGAGCAAGACGCGGGTCTGTTATCTGCCGGAAGAGAAGTTTGAGTTTCTGGGCTACACGTTCGGGCGGTGTTACTCGATGAGGAGGGGCCGAGTCTATCTGGGCACGGTACCCTCGAAGAAACGAGTGCAGCGCATCTGTCGAGCGATCAGCGACGAAACCGGACGAGACACAGTCTGGCAGGATTCGAAGACGATCGTGGAAAGGCTCAATCGGATGATGCTCGGCTGGGCCAACTACTTTTGTCTGGGGCCAGTCAGCAAAGCCTACAGTGCGGTCGATCTCCATGCCCGCAGGAGGCTGCGTCGGTG
>VBQB01000111.1 GCA_005887855.1 Verrucomicrobiota bacterium
AGCGGTTCTTTTCACCTTTCCCTCGCGGTACTGGTTCACTATCGGTCGCCAATGAGTATTTAGGCTTACGCCGTGGTCGGCGCAGATTCATACGAAGTTTCACGTGCATCGTATTACTCAGGAAATCCCTAGGCGTGCTCGGGTTTTCGGTTACGGGCCTTTCACCCTCTATGGCGCAGCTTTCCAAAAGCTTCACCTAACCTTTGCACTACCACATCGGGCTCCTACAACCCCCCCGCCACTTCAAACCGCGTTGAGACTCTTCATGATTCGTTTCTTCAGCGGTTGCTGCACATTTCCATAGTGCTTCAGCCGCCGCTCTCTGGCTATGGCGTCCGCTTCCGAAGCATAAGCTTCGTAGTACGCCAGGCGCCACACGGGATGTTCACTCCGATGACGCTTCAACCTGGACCGCAAGTCGGTGCTCAAACCGATGTAAATGCGCTCTTCGGTCGGATGTTTGAGAATGTAAACGTAATACATGGTAGTCACACAACGATCTGAAGTGGCGGGGGTTTAGCCTTTTCCGCTTTCGCTCGCCACTACTGACGGAATCGCTTTCGCTTTCTCTTCCTCCGGTTACTGAGATGTTTCACTTCACCGGGTGTCGCGATGTTCGTGCTATGTATTCACACGAACTCGAGCAGGTGTTACCCCGCTCAGGTTATCCCATTCGGAAATCTACGGGTCAAAGCGTGTTTGCCGCTCTCCGTAGCTTATCGCAGCTTACCACGTCCTTCATCGCCTATTGGCACCAAGGCATCCATGATGCGCTCTTTGTAGCTTGATCAATCTGTTCCGGTCCGGCGGCTGCCGGACCAGAGATTCTTTGATAACTGAAACTCTCTGGCCGAAGACCTTCGCCTTTAGCCGCTTATTTCAGACTCAGCTCTTAAAGTTGTACTTTCTTACTACCCTGTATGTAGATGTCAAAGAACCAGCTCTTTCGTACATTTCAGGCGACAAAAAACTCAATCTCATACCGACGATAATTTCCTGTCAGAAAATCATGCCGGGACAAAATTGAGTCCAATTTGCAGTCCCAAATGTACGCAGAACGCACTCCTTGATTAGAAGAGTCCCGCTTTCAGCGGGATCAATAAAATAGCCCGGCAGACCCGTCAGTCAATCCCGAAAACTCAACTTTTTCCGGAAATTTTTAGCCGATCACTTCCCGCTTTCGGACCATCTTCTTTGCAACGCGAATCCGCTGGCAAACACATAAAAGGAAGGAGGTTGCGCCCGGCTTTGGCATCCTAGCGCGCGCAGGACCGTCGTGAACAGCTAAAATCGCCATCATTGCTATTGCGGTTGAAATTCCCTGACATTTCATCCTCCGAGCGGCCAATTGCAATTTAATGAACAACTTGCGCAGTCATTGCGGTGCTCTGTTAACTGCAACTTTGGCGAGAAGTTCCGTGTGATCTGAATTATAGAGCCGGAACTCGTACCGGCAACCTGTTCTGATCCAAGGTGCAGCAGCGGAGCCTCGACCTGCCGCCGCAAACAGGGACTCTTCGCGTCCTCCCTTCACCAGCAGGCACTGGATTCGGGGAAGCGTTGAGAGCGGGCGCGATTTTGCTCACGAAAACCACGCCCGGTGTAATTAGAATATTTTTGAACTTTGAGGTCCGACGGACGCCTCTTGGGTACTTCATGGTGACACTGGCGGCTCCCTGTTCGTCTACCAATTCCTTAAGAAACCCAACCAATCCGTAAGAATGACAGGGAAAAGGAATCTTCACTTTCCTCCTTAAACCGCTTGGTACTAGGGATCGAACTCGGGAGATAAGCGGATTTCTTAGATTGAAGCCTTTACCGTCGGGGAAATCATCCAGATAGCCCGTGCCCCAGTCCTCAATCGCATATAATCCACCCGGCTTGAGGTGATGATCGAACAGATGCCAAAACGTTCTTTTAGTTACTTCGCCGATGTGCGACGCGTCATCAATGATAATATCAAATCCGTCCGGAGCCGCCCGATTGGCGACCTCAGACAAAAACTGTTCGTCTGACTGATTGCCCTCGAAGGCTTGAATACGCTCTCCCGGCACGAAATGCTTCGGCAGCTTAACGTCAATTCCAATAATTGTACCGAGCGGGAAGTAGTCGCGCCACAATTCAAGTGAACCGCCTTGATAGATGCCAATCTCGAGCAGTTTAACCTCGTTACCGATCCACGGCAGCAAAATTGGATCGTATACATCCAAGTAACCATACGTTATCTTATCAGTATTATAGGAGTCTAAGTTTAACTGTTTGCTTCGCATCTTTGGCATCTCGCATAGGCTCAAGGTAAGCTGACCAACGGATAAGAGTTTGTTGATCGGTCCTTTTGCCCCGGTGATTATTGCCTTGCTCTGGTAACGGCAATTTTGGCGAGAAGCTCCGTGTGATCCGAGTTGTAGAGACGGAACTCATAGGTGGAACCTGCCCGGATCCAATTTGCGGCAGCGGAGCCCTGGCGTGAGGTTGCGAACAGCGATTCTTCGCGTCCATTGGTGGAGACATAGACCTTTCCGGCATCCCCATTAGCGGTATTCCACAAAATCGTCGTCTTGCCCATCCTTTCGCCAGCAGGTACTGGATTGGGGGAAGCGCTAAGAGTGGGTGAGGTTTTGCTTTGCAGAAGGCAAAAGGCGCGCTCGTCCCGATCTGGATCGGCTGGCGTCGAGTGGGTCGTATCACCGATTGTTAGGTACGACACAACGTTCCAACCAGCGCGATCGATCAATCTCTTTAACCCTTCCTCTGAGAAGATCCAGAAGTTGGTGTTGTCATTGTTGCATTCCTTTGGTCCCAGCAAATATGCAATCGGGTACGGTGAGAGAGGCTGACCGTCGGCCGTTTGCTTGGCGATGCGAGTGCTGACGAAACAATATTCCGTCATTCGGGCCAGTGTCTCCAAGATCAAGAAAGGGTTTTTCAAGTGATAGAGAGTTCCAAGAAGAAAGATGGCGTCGTACTTTTCGCCCGAGAGAGGGAATTGCGAGTCCAAATCGACTGATCGGATGGCGACGGATGAGTCCAAGGCATGCTTTAGAATTCGTGCTCCCTCCAAACGATTGAAGTTCGTGGACTCATTCTCGATCAGGTCCACGGATAGCCCCTGCTTCTCCAGGAAAAATGCGAGATCCCCATCCGCAGCTCCAATGTCTGCAATCTTCCCATATTGGCCTCGGCACAATTGCAGCAAGTTGAGTTCTGCCATCGCCGACAGCCGCTCAAGAACGGCAACGTTTCTTAATGTGGCGTACGGATACCAGAACGACTTCGCCCGATGAGCCAATTTGATTTTCCAAAGGCTTTGTTCTGTCGTAATAGCCATTTCGCGGAGTGAGGACGTCTTCCGCTCACAACTGGTGCGCTTGTGGTTCGCACCGTTGGATCCTGCTTTGGCGTCTGATGCGCGGCTCTCACTTTTCTGCGTTCGTCGGCGGAAAGATTCACGCAGCGATTTCCATGGTTCTGTTTCGGGGGCTTTTCCGCTTCGACCGACTAAAAGGCGTTCTATTTTCACGCCTGTAATGTTCGGGCCGCCAGAGGGCCGACGACAGATAGACGCCGCCGAATGTTTTTGTCGGACTAAATCCTACGCGTGCCCGGCGATACGTTGTGTCGGCGCGAGACGCGTCATTTTACATGGGTGGCGTCTTCCCACCGAATGGCTGCACGCAGCAGCTCACCCAACGAGTTCACGCCGAACTTTTCTTTCGCACGAGCGCAATAGGCTTGCACCGTCTTCACGCTCAGATGCAAGTCGTCGGCGATCTGCGACGTAGTGCGACCCTGGCCGAGCAGGCGAAAGATCTCCAGTTCGCGATCGCTTAAACATTCAACCGGCGAACTGGCGGTTGTTTTGCGCGATGAGCCGAGGCTACGAGCCATGGCGTTCACAACTCTTTCGCTCACGTAAACGCCGCCCTCTAGCACCCGGCGAATGGAGGCGAGCACGTTTTTTGTCGTCTCCCGTTTCATGACATAACCGCGGGCGCCGGCGCGCAGGGCGCGTTCGGCGTACAACGCTTCGTCGTGCATTGAGAGAACGATCAACGCGACCAGCGGGAATTGGCTGTCCAAATTCTTGATCAGTTCCAATCCCGATTCATTCTTTAGAGAGATGTCGATAAGCGCCACATCAGGCCGCGCCTTGGCAATTCCAGAGATCGCTTCAGCCGAATCCTCCGCTTCGCCACATACCATGAGATCATTCTGGCCGCTTATGAGATTAGCGAGGCCCTCGCGCACGAGCGGATGATCGTCGACGAGAAAAATGCGACTCTTGCGCGCAACTGTTGCAGGAGGGTTTGAATTCATCACGCAAAGTCTCAAGCACTGTCGCTCGGAATGTTTAACTTGCACGTCGCAATCGTTCCGTTCGGACCGTTTCGTCGGACGTCGAACGTTGCTCCGGCCAACGCTGCGCCATGACGCATTAAGCGAAGACCGAGTCCTTCTGGTTGGGGCAGCTTTTCGGGAAATCCGATTCCATCATCGATGATAGTGAGGGTGAGTTCGGGGCCGTTCACGACGAGCCTAATATCGATGCGCCTGGGGCCAGCGTGCTTGATCGAGTTTGTGACCGCCTCCTGGGCGATTCGATAAAGTTGAGTTGCAACGGTCGAGTCGTGGATGCGAACTGATTCGTCTCCGTCAAAGACGCAGTTGATCCGGAATCGTTCCGTAGTGTTTTCGGCGAGACCTTGCAAGGCCACCATTAATCCGTCTGCCTCCAGTTCCGGCGAGAAGAAGCCGCGCGCCAGATTCCGGGTAAGATCGATTCCTTCCTCAACATAATGAACAAGTTTTTCTGCTTCCGGCACTTCCGGTGCTGACCTTGCGGCGAGCCTTTCCTTCAGTACCTGAGCCGCGAGAGCCGTGCCGGTCAGATGCTGCCCAAGGCTGTCATGCAGGTCCTGGCCCAAACGGCGTCGTTCGCGATCGGCCACTCGCGCAATCTCCTGGTCAAGCCGCTGCCGCTCAGCGACCTCGCGCTGCAGAGCCGACGTCCGTTCACGCACCCGTCGATCCAGTTCAAGAACAAGCGTTCGTAACTTCGATAACACGCCCGCAAAAAGCGCATAGGAGAAAAAAGCCATCCCAGCATTCCAGAACCCCACTGCTGGGATTCCAGCTGCAAGATCCGATAGCTTCCAAACTGCGACGCTGATACCCACAATCGCCAAACCGAAGGTCAAGCTCCCAAACCACGCCGCTAAGGAAATCGGCAAGAGATAAAAGAGAAGCAGCGAACGCTCGTATCCGGTCAAATAATCGATGTATCCTATGATCCCCACGAGAAAAAGGCAGGCGACTACCAAAGCCTTCCGGGAAAATGTGAGGTGAGGAAAACTGGGAAGGTTAGTTATGACGGCATCGAACCAGGTCGACCGTGGAATCGTGTCATTCGCCATTCCCATACTCTTCGTAGAACCCGCAAAAAAAGCGAAAAATAACAAGAAGCTTTAAGCTCGGTTGCACACATCGCACTGTGCAAAATCAAAGGGGAACCGCCGGTGAAGCACAGAAGGTTCTGCGATTGTGAATGCTGTCTCAGTCACCAGATGCAAAGGCGGCCCCCAAATTACTTGGTTAGTCCCCGATCAATGGCGCGCTGCTACCGTTCCGGGGCTCGCGTTCGAAGGCGCTGCCGGACAAATTAGAATTGGTTTCGCTGTCATTCAAATCGCTGGCAGTTTCCGCGCCTGCCCGATGCGCTAAGCGTTGTCCTTTCGCAGCGTGGTAATTATTTGCTGTGCTTTGGAATACTCGCTGTCCAAGGTGGCCACATATCGGACCCGTTTCTCAAAAGCAGCCTCTATTTCACTGGCCGCGGCAGGGGAAGCCTCCGGTGGCTGCAGACTCGTCTCCAGTTCAGAGCAAAGCCGCGTCGCCCTTTCGACGACCGCCGGGTCAGTAGCAGGATCATCAGCTCTGAAATCAGGCGGCACATTGGAGCTGTTGATGCGTTGCGCGAGCGGCTCGAGACATTTGGCAGTGTATGGCTCCCCCATGAAATCAAGCACCGAGCGCATGGCAGACTCTGAATCATCGACTAAGTCGGCATAGCGTAATCGATGGACGACGTTTGGACCGTAGGCATGTTCGGCCTTGAGGCAGGCACTGACCGTTCGGAGCCAATATTGATACGCCTCTTGTTCGCTTGCCACCAGGTGAACTCCCGCGATGCGATGGAAGTTGAGCATCGAGCGCACGACTGCGTGGACATCGCGGAACAAATGGATGAAAACGGCCCGAGGAAAGAGTTTGCGCAGGCCATAGATATGCAAGGAATATTCTGGAGTTCCATCTACCCAGCGTACCTTGGGTTCCTCTTCTGAATGTTTCATTCTCCGTTTCCGCTCCAGACCTCCACGATGACTTAAGATCAAATCGTTGATGCTTTTACCGAAGCTGGCGAAGAATTCATCGGACTGAATGTCCATTGCACTCAAGACGGAGCGATCACCGCGTGCGGCTCCGGTCTGATAGCGAATAGTGAGATCTACCGCGAGATCTCCCATCCAGCTCGACTCTGGCAGAGGCAAAATGTTCGGGTGCTGCCCAAGACACCACGTCAGAACACTCGTTCCCGAGCGTGGCGATCCTACTACAAAAATCGGTCTAGCTGTTTGGTCCTGCATGTCAGTTGCGCACCCATCCCGGCATGAAGTCGAGGAATGCGAATTGCATTTTAATTTCAGGCAATTTTCATCCTACACATGACCGGTCAAGCGCACATCGCAATCGCGATATCTTGGACGCTAGGGAACAACACGAACTCAATTAGTTCGCTCCTTTTGGCGCCAGCCCAAGCCAATCCGATTCTTCCTGCGGGATTATGTTCGGATTCTGCCCAAGACACCAAGTGAGAATAGTCGATCCTGATCGACGTGAGGTTACGATAAAAATCAGCTCGCTTATTCGTCCAACCAAAGAGCGCATTTGGCTTTAAGACGCGCTCTGTGTGGACGGAATTGCGGCGCTTAGCATTTTCAAGTTTTCTGCTTGTGGAACCTCAGTGGACTGGTCGCTAAATAAGTGATCCAATCGTTTTTGAACGGCCGAGACTGAATAATGAGTCTTCGTTTTGTCGATGCCATTCTCCGATAGGCGGTTCCAAAGTTCTTCGGATTCGTAAAGTTCGACCACCCCCTTCGCGAAATCTTCCGGCTCGTCGGCAATAAGAATGTCTTGATGGTCAGTCAGCGGCATCCCCTCAACGGCAAGCGACGTTGCCACAACCGGAACACCGAATCCCATACTTTGGTTAATTTTGCCTTTTATACCTGCACCATAACGTAAGGGCGCCACCGATAATTTCACGCTGTCAAAAAATGGACGAACATCCCGCTGCAATCCAGTGACAATAACGTTCTCGCTCGCAAGCGCCACCACTTCTGGTGGTGCCTTCTCGCCGATGATGTAGAATTTGGCGTCGGTGAGGGACTCTTTTACGAAGGGGTAAATTTTCTTCACAAAAAAGATCACGGCATCGATATTTGGGGTGTGTTGGAATCCGCCAATAAAAAGAAAGTCCCGCCGCAGGCCAAACGGCGTATTTGAGCCCGGAACATTAACAATCGTGGGCACGATCTCGATCGGTTTATTCGGCCGCGCCTCGCGCAAAAGCTTCTGCTCGACACTGCTTACTACCCAGGTCTCGTCGGCCTGATCGATTAAGTCATATTCAAGCTGCTGTTTCTCTTGAGCTCTGCGACGCAATTCCGAATCGCCGATCAATTCCGCTCCGCGATTTTCCCGCAGAAAATGTAGATCGACAGTATCGAAAATAATGCGGCTTTGCGGTGCGTACAGCCGGGCATCGTCAATATGTTTGCGGGCAAAATCGCATCGACTTAGCACAACAGCGTCGAATTCGGATCCGTGAGAAATAAGGTAATCGCGCACCTTCTTGATGTAAGGATGGTAAACGACTTCAATCCCGCGCTTGCGCAGTTCATCGCCGTAAGGCGGAACGTCAGTGAGATTATCCGGAATAAATATTACATCGTGCCCCAGCTGCCGAAGAATATTAAGAATATGAAACATCCGGACCGATCCCGCATCTTTATCTGGCATTGGAAGGTAATGGTCGATGACGAGAATTTTTTTTCGCCCAGGCGGTGCCTCCTTTAGGAAGGCAAAATCGCCGGTCGCGGGCTTTTTCACCAGCTCGGCGGTCCACGTGTCCGCGAAAGTCAACCGATTAATATCCTGGTGTTTCTTTGTGCCTTTGGAGAGATCGGTGCCGCCAGTTGCTCCTTCGTAGTGGATGACCTCGCTCAGCGGCTGGTACAGAACCTTGTAACGGGCCCGGCGAACCTTGAACGATAAATCGGCGTCTTCGTAGTAGGCGGGCGCATATCTTCTATCAAAGCCACCGACGCTCTGGAAGAGCGCTTTGGGAATCACCAACGCTGCCGCTGAGCAATAATCTACTTCGCGGAGATAATTGTATTCAGGTTTTTCCGGGTCATCGAACTTGCCATAGTTCCATCCAGAGGCATCCTGCCATATAATCCCGCCTGCTTCCTGCAAACGACCATCCGGGTAAACGAGTTTTGAGCCGACGATACCGGCTTGCGGCTCTTCTGCAAAGGTGTCCACCAGCGCGCTCAGCCAGCCGTCCTTAACAATTGTGTCGTTATTTAAGAAAAGGAGATAGTTGCCGCGCGCCTTCTCCGCGCCGCGGTTGCACGATGCGATAAAACCGCAGTTGCTTTCGTTGCGTAGGTAAACGACCCCCTTCATCTGTGGGACAAGCTCAGCCGTCTCGTCCGTCGAGCAGTCGTCAACAACTATTACTTCGAAACGCGCCTGTTCCTCGGTAGTTTGGAGCGATCCAAGGCATGCGTGTGTGTATTGAAACTGATTGAATACCGGAATGATAATTGAAATTTCGACCTGTTCGTGAACCGGAAACTCGATTGGACGCGTTGGCACGGGAGGTTCGTAAATACCTGCTGACGATGTCGCGCGCGCGTTCTGCCCGGGGGCTGAGACTGCGCCTGAAATTAGGGTCCGGATTTGGTCATCAATCGCAGCCACCTCGGGATGGGTGGTTCGCCACTTCTGATAAGTCGAGACGATCTTTTCCAAATGTCCGTAGCCTAACGAGCTGCGTGCAGGAGAAAATTTTGCCTTTAAGGCGGCAACCGGATTCGCAATTTGCCAGCGACGGGAAGAGCGCAGGCGCGCGGCGGCGTCTTCAACATCATCAAGCAAACGCAACAGCCTCCGAGTATCGCAAAGCTGTTTGCGTAACCGATCTGTCAGCTCGACGACGCATCGCTCTTGTTCTGCCAGGCTTATGCTGCGCTGTTTCAGCTCCTCTTCCGAGCGATGGACCGCGGCCGATATTCGCTCAATGTGCGCATTCAAGCGCTCAAACTCGGCGCCGTGTTGGGCGAGCTGTTTTCGTAATCGATCTGCTTCAAGAGCGGCAAGATTTAGGACCGGCGATCCGTGGTGACTCATCGCCCCTGTCGTGAGTGCGTTCTCGCTAGCCTCACGTTTTCCCGACCGTCGCTGCCCCGCTTCGCTTGGTGCCGCAACTGCGGCGCTCGCCGCTAACTCTGCCTCAATGACTCGACCGGCCTCGGCGGAAAGCTTTTGATACAACTCAAAAAGCTGGGGCGGAATCTGAGCGCCGAGGAGCTGCTCCGTCGTGAAATGAGTGTGCCGTCGCTCCTTTGAGATCAGCGCCGCTGCCTTTGCCACTTTCGAATCTGGCAGGCCGAGAAAAGAGATTATCCGCAGAAGCTCCGCGTGCGGGTCATAAAAAAACGAGTCGTAATGCGATACGATCCGATTTTCGGGCGTGGTCGCGGATAAGGCATGCTGGTTGTAGACCCCCCAAAGCGAGAGACCCAAGTGAAGCGAAAGGCCGTTGCGCTGATGTAACGAGTGCGCAACCTCGAGGGGATTTCGCACGACAAGGATCGTGCGCAGCTCCGGGATGATCGTGCCCCAGAACGAAAGAGTCAGGCTATTGCGTGGGTCTTTCCAACCCCACGGCGTACTCGGATCGAATTGCTGTATCAGAAGCTGGGCCTTGGTGCGCAGCGGCTCGAAGCGTTTATCGCTGAAGTCTTCCTCAATTTGTGGTGGCAGATCCCAGGCGCCGCCCAATTCATTCAACAATTCGTCGTTCAGCGCCACGAACCCCAAATGTTCCCAGAAACCATCGGGGTTATCGGCCTGCGCGGGCATCAACTCGTTTTCTGGGCCCAAATAGAGGCCGCAAGCATGCAATAGCCTCGTGAGCATCGACGTTCCTGAGCGATGCGCGCCGGCGATGCAAACAGCGGTGTTGGAGGTCGACGAATCCTTCAAGTGTTTTCGCTTTAAAAAACAGGCAAATACCTATGCCGAATAACGAACGCGTACCATAGATGGCGCGCATGGTAAACGCCAGTCTGAACAAACAATTTCTTCAGCGAGGGTTCGAGTCACTTGCTGTGCGGGTTTGATCGCTGGCTTCAAGGCGAGATCAGGGGGCCTTTATTACCTTTCAATGTTTCAACGACGGTGCCGACAGCCGCGATTCTGGAAGCGAACAATGCGTTGGTCTTTTCAAACCATTAGGTAAGATTGAGGACTGCAAATCGTCGGGATAAATGAAATCCTATTGGCAATGTGATCTGACGGGCCATGAACTCGCCTGAGGCGCGCCCGAAGCTTTCGGTCGTGGTCGTTTGCTATGAGATGGCCGCGCAGATTAAGAACACTCTGCGCTCCCTTCTCCCTCCTTATCAGCGCGGCGTCAGGACGAGCGATTACGAGATCATCCTGATCGATAACGGCTCAGCGAAGATCCTGGATGACGAGACGCGAACAATTTCGCCGAACCTGCAATACATTTACGTCCCGCCTAACGAGTCGATCCCCAATCCCGCTTCGGCGATGAACCGCGCCGCAGCGCTCGCACGCGCTCCGTTGCTTTGCTTAATGATCGATGGCGCACGCATGCTTACTCCGGGAGTGTTGTCGTGGGGAATACGCCTGCTTGAATTGGCCCCGGGCGCTATAGTGGAAGTGCGGGGCTGGCATCTCGGGCCCAAATGGCAACCGGAAAGCGTAGCGGAAGGTTACAACCATGACATTGAGTCTCACCTGCTCGATCAGGTGCGTTGGTGGGAAAACGGCTATCGGCTTTTCGATATTTCGTCAGGCAGCGCGCAAACCAAGCTGGGAGTTTCACAACCGGCTTCGGAATCGAATTGTCTTTTGGTCAGTCGCGCACTCTTTGATCGACTTGATGGGTTCGACGAACGCTATGAGGAAGCCGGCGGCGGATTGGTCAACCTCGACTTTTATGCGCGCGCGGTGGCCGCAGCGGATCATGTTTGGACGCTTCTCGGAGAAGGGACATTTCACCAGGTGCATGGAGGCGCTGCGACCAGCCTTTCCCTGGAGGAACTGCGACTTGCGATAGTCCGCTGGGGTGCGGAATCCGCCAGAGTACGCGGCCCCCTGCCATCCCTCGACCCTGCTAAATTCATTCTGGCTGGCCACATTCCACGGGAATTTCAGGCATGGCTAAGTCGGATGACCAGTACGCGGCAGACCTAACCATTCTTGGAATGAGCGAAATCAATCAGTATTATCAGCAATTAACTCAAGAACAGATCAACGCTGGAACACATCGCGATATGGTCGGGGGGATGTGGGAAGAAATCGGAAGACTACAATTCGAATTCCTACGCGCGCGTGGTTTGAAGCCAAGCCATCGGCTCCTTGACATCGGGTGCGGCTCTCTTCGTGGCGGGATTCACGCGATCGAATATCTGGAGGCCGGAAATTATTACGGGTTGGACATTAATCCTTCGCTGATCGAAGCAGGCCGGCATGAGATCAGGCTCGCCGGCTTAACCCACAAAAATCCTCATCTGGCGGTGAGCGATCGTTTCGAACTGGGTCTGTTCCGCGAAAAGTTTGACTACCTGCTCGCGCTCTCCCTCTTTACGCACCTCTTCGCGAACCATATTATTCGCTGCCTTGCCGAGGTTCGTGAAGTGCTGGCGCCAGAAGGTCGGTTTTTTGCGACGTTCTTTTTGGCGCCGCACAGCGTGCACCTCGCCCCGATCGTTCACGAGCCCGGAGGAGTTAAGACGGAATACGACCGCGATCCTTTCCATTACTCTGCGGATGAAATTCGGGCGATGGCAAAACTGGTCAATTTATCGGCGGAAATTATTGGTGATTGGAATCACCCTCGTGCGCAACAGATGGTAATGTTTTTATCATGACTGCCATTCGCTCAGTGAGGATCCGCTAAACGGTAATGCTGCGTCCGCAGCTGCGTTAATTCCTCGAGCTGTGCGCTCGGTCAGCTTTTTCGCCCGAGATAGGGCAGCGTGTCGGATGCATCTCGATGGGTTTCATTCCTTCGTGTGGTCTGGGAAGGTAAGATTACGAATGTGCGTCTCGTGCGACTTGCCAAATGATCAACGTGTGTTCCCGGTTCTCCCAGAGGCGAGTCAGGCAGTCGGGCGGGTGGACTGGCCATGGGTGATCCTGGAATTCGAGTATGTGCGTGATCGGTGTGGACCGAAGCAGGCTGGAGAATTGAGCGTCGCTGGCGGCTGACCAGAGAGCTTTTGTGATTGCGACGCGATCATCTCGAGCATTTAATTTGAGGGCTTGTTTGTCCACGGGATTTCCAGGGAGCTCCTGATAAGCGGCTCGTCCGGCCAAGCCGCTGACAACGAATTGGTAGGCGCCCCAGGATTTGTTTGTCAGGACGACCGAATCCGGAGGAGTGTGTTCTCTGAGATAGACAAACGCGGGCCACTCCTCAGCTTTAATTGCGAGACGCGTTTGACGGTTAAAAAGTGTCAGCGGTGACGCCGGTCCGGCGGTACGATATAGCAGTCCAGCAACCAGGACGATCGAAACAAGAAACGTCCAGACCGCAGCCGGCCAGGAAAAGCGTTTCTGAAGAAATCGACCTATCCTCCAAAGCGCTACGCCCGCAAATGGAAACAGATACCAGCGCGTGTGGAGGGGAAATTGCCCTCCCAGTGAATAACGGTCGTAGTCCGATGCGAGAATGATTGCGAAACCGATTGAAGTCGCCACGGCCGAAAAGATGAGAAAGTTAAAGGGACCAAAGACCCGCCGGGCGCGGTCGCTCGTCAGATAGATCGAGGTCGCGGCCAGAAGAGGAATGCCAATCACGTTCAGCAG
>VBQB01000312.1 GCA_005887855.1 Verrucomicrobiota bacterium
CGGTTTGCGCCATCCTTCTCGAAACTGTTCAGGGAGAGGGCGGTATCTATCCCGTCAGCGAAGCTTTCTGGAACCGCGCCCGTTCTCTTGCCACGCAACACAGCGCGCTGCTGATTGCCGACGAGATTCAATGCGGGCTCGGCCGCACGGGGCGCTACTTTGCCTATCAGAAATTCTCTTCCAAGCCGGACATCGCGTTAGTTGCCAAGCCGCTCGCGGCCGGTCTCCCTCTAGGCGCCATTCTTACGACTGAGGGCGTTGCCTCCCGAGTGTCTCCCGGGATGCATGGCACGACCTTTGGCGGCGGGCCGCTGGCTTGCGCGGCCGCGCTCGAATTTCTCAGCATTGTCGAGGAAGAAAAGCTTCTCGAGAATACCCGCGCTCGTGGGGCGGAGCTATGCGAAGGCCTTAAGAAGCTTGCTTTGCAATTCGATTTCATCCGGGAAATCCGCGCCGAAGGGCTGATGATCGGCATTGAACTTTCTATCGAAGGCGCGCCCTTTGTCGCCGAAGCCATGGAGCGCGGCCTGCTGATCAACTGCACGCACGACTTTACTCTTCGCCTCCTGCCGCCGTTTATCATCACGCGCGCGCAGGTCCGCGAATTCATCAAGCTTTTCGAAACGGTTCTCACGAAAACTTCCAAGCAGGCGTCCGCTTCGGCTTCCGGCACCTCCGCCGGTCCGGAGCGCGTCGCCCAAGCCGTAGGAAGGGGATAAGCCGAATGACTGCAACGACTCTCGTGGCTCCTATTTCGTTGTCAAATGACCTCCTCACGGGGGCGGAGTGGAGTCCCGCGCACACGCGTGAACTCCTTCACCTCGCCGCGGACATCAAGGCGCGCCCCATTCGCTACGCGTCAACACTGCACGGCAAATTCATCGCCCTGATTTTTGAGAAGCCCTCCCTGCGCACGCGGGTTACATTCGACGTCGGCATCCAAAGCATGGGCGGGGCCGTGGTGTTCCTCGATCACACGCAAGCGTCCGCCTCCCTGGGCAAGCGCGAATCGATTGCCGATGTCGCGCGCAATCTGGAGCGCTGGGTGCACGGCATCGTCGCGCGCGTTTACTCCCAGCGGGTGCTTGAGGAAATGGCCGCGAACGCCAGCATTCCGGTGATCAACGCGCTTTCCGACAAATTTCATCCGTGCCAGGCTTTGGCGGATTTCTTCACGCTCGAAGAACGGTTCGGCGCTTTGCGTGGCTTCAAGCTTGCCTATGTCGGCGACGGCAACAACGTGTGCCATTCGCTGATGTATCTTGCAGCGCGGCTTGGCGTTCATTTGCGCGTTGCCACGCCGCCAAACTATTCGCCTGAGCCGGAAGTGGTGGCAGACAGCAAGCGCGTGGCTCGCGAGACAAAAGCGAAAATCGAGCTCCTCGACGATCCGCGCGAGGCGGTCACCGGCGCGATGGGCGTATACACCGATTCGTGGACCAGCATGGGCTTTGAGGCCGAAGAGGACGTACGTGCAAAGGTTTTTCAACCTTACCAGGTCAACACCGAATTGATGTCGCTTGCCGCCCCGGACGCCGTGTTCATGCACTGCCTTCCGGCGCATCGCGGCCTCGAAGTTACTCCGGAAGTGCTGGATGGCCCGCAATCGGTGGTCCTGGACCAATCCGAGAATCGCATGTATGTGCAGAAAGCTATTCTGCACACTTTGTTTTGATTCACGCATACATGCCATCGCATTGCTTTCATTTGCATCCGGCAACAAAGCAAAGCCAGGGCTTGCTGAAACCTAGTCCTGCGACTTTGGGCTCTTGAACCTCAAACTTTTGAACTTTTCGTCAAAAGAGGAATCGTGAAAACTCAACAGAACAAACCAAAGAAAGTGGTACTCGCGTATTCCGGAGGTCTCGACACCTCCATCATCATTCCCTGGCTCAAGGAAAACTACGGCTGCCAAGTCATCGCCGTCATCGGGGACGTCGGCCAGCAGGAAGACCTGGAAGCTGCGCGCAAGAAAGCGCTCGCCACGGGCGCATCGTCCGCGCATGTGGAGGATCTGCGGGAAGAATTTGTTCGTGATTACATCTGGCCCACGCTCCGTGCTGGAGCTATTTACGAGCACACGTATTTGCTCGGCACGTCTATGGCGCGTCCAGTCATTGCCAAGCGCCAGGCGGAAGTCGCCTTGAAGGTCGGGGCCGACGGCCTGTCGCACGGTTGCACCGGGAAGGGCAATGATCAAGTGCGATTCGAATTGGCTTACAAGGCCATCGCGCCGAATGTCCAGATCATTGCGCCATGGCGCGAGTGGGACATCGATTCACGCGAAGACGCCATCGCTTACGCGCAGAAACACAACGTCCCAGTCGAGCAGAGCAAGAAAAACATTTATAGCCGCGACCGCAACATCTGGCACCTCAGCCACGAAGGTGGCGAGCTCGAGGATCCCGCCAACGCACCAAACGAAGCCATGTGGCAATGGGTTGTTTCGCCAGAGCAAGCTCCGGACAAGGCCGAAGAAGTGGAGATCGGTTTTGAATCGGGAACTCCCGTTTCCATCAACGGTTCGAAACTCGATCCCGTCGATCTTCTCAACAACCTCAACGAAATCGCCGCGAAGCATGGCATCGGCCGCACCGACCTCGTCGAGAACCGCCTAGTCGGCATGAAGTCCCGCGGCGCCTACGAAACTCCCGGCGGGACGTTGCTCGTCAAAGCGCACCAGGAGTTGGAGCGGCTCACCGTCGATCGCGAGACCGCTCATTTTCAGCAGGCGCTTTCCAATCGCTACGCTGAACTGGTTTACTACGGGCTGTGGTTTTCGCCATTGCGTGAAGCGCTCGACGGGTTTTTCACCTTGGCGCAGCAGCGCGTCACTGGCGCCGTCGGCCTGAAGCTGTGGAAGGGCACACTCAACGTCACCAAGCGCGTTTCGCCTTTCTCGCTTTACCGCGCGGACCTCGCCAGCTTCACCATGGGCCGCTACAACCCGAAGGATGCGGAGGGCTTCATCAATTTGTTCGCATTGCCAGTGACGGTGCGGCCGAAAGCGAAGGCCGAAGGAAACAAGTAGCACAGAGATTCTTGTCGGTCCGTTGTTTGAACACGGCGAAAAAGGCAGGACAGGCAAGAATGCCTGTCTCACGAGCAGCGAATGACAGAACGCAAAGATGACCGATTATGGGGAGGGCGCTTCGAAGGTGAGCCCAATGCTCAGTTCGACGCGTTCCAGCGCTCGTTTGCGTTCG
This sequence comes from Verrucomicrobiota bacterium, assembly GCA_005887855.1. The sequence goes on from VBQB01000312.1 coordinate 3,207, forward strand.
ACCGCCTCTTGCTGAGCTATGAAATCAAGGTGGACCACGC
>VBQB01000313.1 GCA_005887855.1 Verrucomicrobiota bacterium
TCGAAACATGGGCGGAGGCCTTTCCGCTGTAATGGTAAGGTGGGCGCAGGTTTAAAATGCCGATCGCATTAACGAAATCGGCTTCATTCAAACTTGCGGTGCAATCATTTAGATAAATCACATTGTTCGAAATCGAACATTGCGAGCTCAGTTGGTTAAACACCAAGTCCCGCATCCTCAGATTCGACCCGAAGATCGAAAGCTGGCCGTTCGCCGTCTGCTGTTTCCACTCGAATTGCGCGGCCATTTGCAATGGCCCCGTGATCTTGTCCGGAGAATCTGAGGCCCAAAAGTCGCCGGCTTCGGGCGCGTTCAACGAAACATCCAACTCCGCGGGTTGTGAAGCAGCTTTGCCAATTTCTTCCGGCAACCGGTATCGGCCGTGAATGTTTAGTTCATTTTGGTTTCGCCGCAGATTCAGCCGCTCGAGCTTCACGATGTCGTCAATCCCGCCAAGCGACCCTTCCACCGAATCAACAACGTAATCCCGGTAACGGATATTAGAGATAGCGACGTTCATCACCGTGCGAAGGTCTGCGAACCACGACTTCTTGGCATCGGGTGGCGGTGCTATTTTAGATGCCCCAAGATTGACGCTGAGTTTCTCGATTGTGCCATCTTTAAATCCGATGGATCCCGCCGAAACACTGAGATTTGCTTCCAGTTTCCCATTCTCGATGTCGATCTTGCCGTTGAGTTGAGCCGATCCGGTCAACGGCTGAGGCGTCCCGGCAGTTAACCGCTGAAGGTCAAGCGTCGTCCCCGCAATTTCCAAAGTCGCCGGGCTCCGGCCGAATTCTTTCAGATCGGAAGGCAAATCGGCTGTCCCGCGAAGATGAAACTCGTTCTTCCCCTGAACGAAGTCCGCTGCCCGTAAAGTCGCTCTGCCCTGCGCTGCGGAAAGTTCCAAAACACAACTATCGAGACCGATTTCTTGTCGATGCAGATCGCTCATCTGCATAAACATCGTTCCACTCCATGTTCGCGGCACATTGAGTACGCCCGTTCCATCAACCGTGACACGTTCGATTTTTCCGGAGATGTATTCTTCGGGCAGATCGACGTATTTGTTTAGCGATTCTGCCGCAATCGTTTCAGCGGCAACGTGAATCTTCGTGGTCAGTGAAGTTGTTGTTTCGCTAAATGTGGCCGACGCGGACAGTCTGCCGCCGCCAACCGCGCAATCGAGATTGACGGCGAGAGTCTTGGTGTCGATATGAGATGCATCGACGTTCAGAAGATGGATCTGTTCCTGGTCACTCAGGCCGAGATCGCGAAGAATGAAGTTTTTATTGGTGTAAGAAGCTCGCGCGGAAATTTTGGACCAGCCGTCTCCGGCGGGCAGCTGCAATTTGTCGATCCGCACGTCACCAGGACTGCGTGGATTTAGATCAAGATCGACATGTTCGGCCACGAAATCGTGCGGTTGGTTTCTGATAATGAGCGTTGCATCCGTTAATCGAACTCGTTCCGGAAAAAGCGTCGGCAAGGTCGCCTTTTTCTTCGGCGGGTGTGCTCTGGGCCGATCCTTGGACGGATTTAGAACAATCCGCGCGGAGCGCGTTTCGATGTTATCGAGAAAATGGGAAAGGCCGTGTCGCGCGAGCCCAAGCAAACTGTAGTCAACATAGAGATAATCGATGTCGATTGATTCCACCGCTGAAGGCCCGGTCGGAAAGGCATGAAAATTCCGCACCGTGAGATTCGTAAATGGGTTGCCTTCGAGGCGAAAATTTGCCTTTAGATTCTCTCCGGTAGCGTAACGCAGCGCCAACTGCCGGCCGAGGCCTAACAGGAGTGGGCGATGAAAGAGCGCGAGGAGCGCCACGCATAGAGCAAGCGCCGTCGCTGCGCGACGCCACCATCGTCTAGGCGTCCGCGCGCCAGCCTGACGGTCTTCGGCCACGAGAGCGACTCTATTTCCACCCTGCGAAAGAGCAAATGAAGCTGCTCGGGTGGCTCACCAAACAACACTAAGCGATTAGTCCCCGCCGACCGTTTGCCACTAGAGCCATGAGTCGCATGTCGTCCTACTTCGGCATTGCGTGTGACGGGGTATCGCGTCACGCTTTCCCAGTCGGCAACGCATGAATCCTGATAAACTCTTCGATTATCTCGACGGCAGATTGTCCGCAACAGATCGAATAGCGCTAGAGCAGCGATTGGTCTCAGACCAGCAATTACAACGCGAGCTAGCGATCGCGCGACAAATTCACGCGGGTATGCGCGATGATTCTCACGAGATTTTGCCACCGAGCGAAGTGGATGTTTCGGCGCGCGGCCGGAAAATGGCGCTTCGTGTGGGTGCGGCGTTTATCATTCTCATGGGCGTCAATGTCGGCGCGGGCCTCTGGTTGATCGCAAGGCACGAAACCAAAAATCCAAATCGCGCGCTGCTTGAAACGCAAATGCGACGACAAATAACGAAATCGATCGAGCACGCGGCGGCCACGCTCACGCCGGCGCCGCTGGGTGTGAGCGAACTCACGATCTCCGCAACTCCCGGACGATTGGATGCTGTTGCAAATGAAGTCGTGACGATCGCCATCCAATTGGGCGGTTCCGCTACGAAAGGATTACCGGACCGGCATCGCCTCGGCGTTCTTGTTGATCTTCCGTCGAATCGTGAAGCGGAATTTCGCGCGGCGATTGCCTCGATTGCCGGAGGGCTGCCAAACTCGTCGACGCCTTCGCCTACTGAAACAACTGCGGCGAACTTCGAGAAGAAGAGCTTCGTTGTGCAAGTCGTTGAGCCGGTCACACCTTAGCGTCTGCGATCGCAATGGTATTAAGACGGTCAGCGGCGAGATCAGTGATCACGCAATCGAGGTTTTTCACACCGGAGTCGGGGAAAAGGTCTGCCGGCGGCAGATGCGGAAGTTTCTTCAAGATCGGGAGTTCGATTGTTTGATTAGCGCAGGTTTTGCAGGAGCACTAGACGATCAATTGCATGTCGGTGATCTGTTGCTGGCGAGAAATTTCTCGACGGTTGAACTGAGCGCGGCGCGCTCGGCCCTCTCAAGTTTGTCGATCCATACCGCCGATCTTTTGACAGTGCCGTCCATGATCGAATCGGGTGAAGAGCGGAACAAGATCGC
>VBQB01000314.1:0-1329 GCA_005887855.1 Verrucomicrobiota bacterium
CGCGGACATGATGAAAATTCCCGTGGCAGTTTCGCGTTGCGTAAAGCGGAAGGCAGTCCAAATCACAACCGGTCCGAAAATTAAAGCGATTGGATAATTTCGGGCGGAAACGGCAGGCCATCCGCCAAAGACCACCCCGCTCAATAGCACCAGCAACAGGAGGAGCGCGCCGACTTCGGCGGCTTCCTTTTTATTCCAACGTCGTTTTGAGGCAACACTCCACAGGAGAACTAGGGGAGTGAAAACAAAATCGCCAGTTACGTCGCCGAGCCACCATGTCAGCCAAATCGCGCCGTAGTTTGCCCAATCGGCAAAGCTGGTGACTTCAAGACTCGTCACGCCGAAAGCAGGGCTAAGGATGGTGCTGATCCCTGCCGCGAGCGCAAATTTGAAAACGCCTTGTGGACGATCAAAGACATTTGTGCCGCCGGCGAATCGATTCACCAGCCAGGCGCCCGCGAGCGCCTCGAGCGTGTTGCCGGTGCCGATGGCAAATGACGTAGCGACATTTCCCGCAGTCGTGACGTTCACCAGAAATGCACCGATAAAGATGGCCGGCCACGCGCGATAACCGAGCAAGAGTAATGCGGCAAGCGCGATTCCCGCGGGCGGCCATACCGGCGATGCACTCGCGTGCAACGACGCCAGCATCAAACCGAGTTTGCCGGCGATGAAGTAGATGACGGCCAAGACGCCGATGAGCGGCAGCCCAGAGAAACGTCGCGATTGCATCGCCCAACTGCCTTTACGGTCTACGTCCGGCGGCTGCCGTCGCGATAACTCCACGCGGAAGCGCGTTTCGCTTGGCGATGACGACGAGATCGAAAACTTCAACCTTACTTTCCCTTACAGTTTGACCCTCGAAAACTTCTTTCACCGCCACAGATTCGACGTGAAGCGATTAGCAACCATGCATCGCTCGGATGGCATCTTTAAGCTCCGTAATCTCTTTAGGACCTTGCACAGCGGCTTTTTGAGTTCTGCATGTCCGACGCGTGTCCGCTCTTGGCGCCACCCCGTTCTACGGAAACGACGGCACGAAGTTCTCGAAAAAAGCTGAACGGCGATTGAGCTTGGCCTAAGCAGCTCCGTTAGAAGGGCAATACGGAAATAGCAACCACGCAGTCGTGATTACATGTACTTGGATGCAATGCAGCAATGCAGCCCTGCCACCGGAAGCCGAAGTTCCAATGGTCTCGTGCAATCGGGGTTGGGTGCTTTTGCGAAAGCTGGTGCCGATTTGTTGCCGGGATACGGCTCCGCTGCTACGTCCCATCCCCGTCCGCCCATTCTATAAACAGGGTGCCAAGTTACTTGTTCGCCGGTTTC
>VBQB01000314.1:1387-4625 GCA_005887855.1 Verrucomicrobiota bacterium
TTTCTGCAAAGCGCCCACAGCACGCTCGGGCTCGCCCATTTTCGCCGACACGCGGGCAAGGATCTCGATTGAACCAGGACCATCAAGCGGCCTTTTCTCGATCGGATTCACGGCTATCGCCTTCTCGACGAAAGCGAATGCGGCGGTTTTATCTCCAAGACCCATGTTGGTCAGGGCGAGATCCCCAATAAGAACCCAATTCTCCGGCTGTTGCCTCAGGAAAGGTTCCAGTTCGCTGCGCGCCTGTTTCCAACTCTCCTGGGCGGCAGCATGATCGCCGGCAACTTCCTGCGCCCAGCTTAACCAAAAACGCAGCTCGCCATTGATGTAACCCAACGCCGGGTCAGGCTTGGCCAGTATCTCCTTTAGCCGAGAGATGATTGGTGCAGGGCGGCGTTCCAGGATCGCCTGGCAAATCTGTGCTTCCAACGCCAGTATCTGATCGGCGTTCGGATGCAGGGGAGCGAGCAGAGCCGCAGCACGTGGCAGATCGCCTTCGGCTTGGAAGATAGCTGCCTTGTAGGCGAGCGTGTCGACGTCGTCCGGTGTGATATTGAGAACCTGATCAAACTTTCGCAGCGCATCAGGGAAACGGCGAAGCTCCATATAGGAAAGCGCGTGCTGGGCGAGTAGGAAGGCGTTGCGTGGGTCGAGCCGCTCGGCTTCGTTGAAGTACGACTCGCTCCGTTCCCACTGGCCTAGCCCCCCTGTGACATAGGCGAGCGATTCAGAAATCCGGCTGCTATTGGGTAGAAGCGGTCGCGCTTGCTCAAAGTAGCGCACCGCTGTGTCGTAATCCCTTAGACAGGAGTAGTGATAATGGCCTTTGGCCAACACGGCTTCGCCCAGATTGGGCTGAAGGCTGAGCGCAGTTTCAGCCGCCTGCCGCGCTTCTTCACGAAGAGCGACTGTTGGTTGAAGATTCAGTGTGCTGTAGCCGAGCGAATCCACGCGCGAGAGAAGCGCCCAGGCAAGGGCGAACTTCGGGTCCAAGCGCACCGCTTCTCTGAGATATTTCTGGGCACCAAGAGCGTTAACAGTTGTGTTGGCACCAGCTTTCAGCGTATAAGCCAGGCCGCGCAGGTATGCATCGTATGCTTCGGGGTTATCGGTCGGTTTCGCGGCGATGACTTGCTCTTCCTGACCGGTGAGTTTCGCTCGCAGCTGGTCGGCGATGGCTTTGGCCACCTCACTCTCGACCGAAAAGATGTCGGTCAATTTGCGATCAAACGTGTCGGCCCACAGATGGGAATCATTGGCTGCCTTGATCAACTGCACGTTGACGCGCACGGCATCGCCGCTCTTCTGCACACTTCCTTCCAGGATGTGGGCGACACCGAGTTGCTGGGCGATCTCGGACAGGTTTTCCGGCGCGCTTTTGTAATGCTGCGTGGATGTACGCGAGATCACCTTCAGATCGGCAATCTTGGATAAGCGCGTCAGAATCTCGTCCTGGATGCCGTCGGCAAAGTAGGCGTTGGCTTTGTCTTCGCTCCGGTTTTCAAACGGCAGGACGGCGATCGATTTGCTCTCGATCTCCGTCATAACGGCGCCGTGGTTCGCCTTTTCGACTGCCGGCTGAGAACGCAAGAATCGAAAGACCATCAGCCCGGTCGCCAGGCCTGCGAAAACGACCACCAGCGCAGTTAGCTTGCGCCCAGTCTTGCGGACGACTCTACGATCGACCTCTTCTTCCCGCTTGATCCCTTCCGGAGTGATTTCGAAGGCCCAGGAAAGGACCAGTGCGATTGGAAACCCGATCACCATTACGAGGACAACCAGTTGGACAGCCCAATTGGGAATTTCAAAGAACGGAAAGACCTGCGTCGCGACTTGGATGAGCAACCACGCCACAATCGCGTAGGCGACCGCGACTTTGTAAACGTTGCGTCGCTTTAGCTCGGAGAAGAAGTTGCGCGGCTTCATGGCTTGTCTCGCCGCGATTTTTCCAGATTACTGCGGGCGATGACAGATAAAACCCGCTGAGGCAATTTCCAAAGCGGAAAGCAAAACGAGCCTCTGGCTGTACTCTAATTGTAATTCCCGGCGGATGCGATTGCTCGTAGATAGCGCTCGGCCGATCGTGCGACCGCCGCTTTGGCGTCGGATAAGACCTTTGCTTTCCACCAGCCGCCGTAGATTTGATCGAAGGAAAAAGGTTCGATCGTTTCGAGAATGCGATGGATCGCTGCGGCCCCGAGCGGAATAAGATTTGGATAGCTTCGCATGAAGCTGACGTAACGGCGGTCTTGCACCACAGTAATGATGTCGCCGGTGAGCAATGCGCCTTTGTCGTTCGGGCCAGTAGGCCAGTGCAGCACTGTGCCACCTTCGAAATGTCCGCCGCAATTGATCAGCGTGAGGCCGTCCCAAAGTGGCAAGGTTGATCCTTCCCAAAACTGAATGCGTGGAGTTTTGTGCATGACCCATTCGCGGTCGGCGGCATGCAAAAAGATTTGCGCGTCAAAATGCTCGGCCCATTCGACCATTGACGAGTAAAAATGCGGATGTGAAATCGCGATGGCGCGGATGCCGCCGCGCGCGTTCACTTCGGCGAGTGTTTTATCGTCCAGCAATGAAATGCAATCCCAGAGCAGATTTCCGTCCGGCGATTGCAAGAGTAATGCGCGCTGGCCAATGGCGAACTCCGGTTCTGTCCCGATACCGAGAAGTTGCGGCGCTTCGTCTTCGAAGCGGTTGTGATGATCGGCGGCCAGCCGTTCGAGCGTCGTCCATTGCTGCCCGCCGTAATGCACAAATTGCCGCTCGTCTTCGCAAATAGTGCAGCGCGGCGGCGATGTGGCAGTCGCGCCAAACTGTGTTCCGCACTGGATGCAGATAAAATTTTCCATCGCTTTGTGAACTTAGCGCACTGGCGCGATAATCCAGCCTCGAAGGAAATCGATGTAGAGGCGCGGCATAGCCAAGGGCCACCGCAATCGCATCAAAATCTAATTATTTTTTTCGCTAGCGCCGGATAACATCGCGAACAAAACTAATCTTATGAAGAATTACACTAAGATTCTGTTTTCGATTCTGGCGGCCGTGATTTGCACGGCAACTTTTGCCGCCGAAAAGCCGACTTGCAAAAAGACCGGCAAGAACTGCCCTATGAACGACAACAAGGAGTGCAATTGCGGGAAGAGTTGCGACTGTTAAGGAGGCAGACGAGCGTCGATGTTGGATTGGGGAGCGCATGGGCCCTCTCGACGCCCTCACTGGAAAATATCAGTTAGAA
>VBQB01000315.1 GCA_005887855.1 Verrucomicrobiota bacterium
CATGGCCAGACGGATAGGCAGGGAACGGCGGAGTAAAATTCGGCCCGTTGAGATTGCTGGCAGGCGCGCCCAACGGCATAAAGTTGGGATCGCCAATCGTGTCGGGATTGCCATCGCCCAGACCGGTGGGCCCTGTGCCCGGATCCGATTCGCGAGTGCCAAGGATTGGACGCCAGAAATCGTAGTGGTATTTCGATTCCCAAATGGTCATGGCCGCATCGGCCATGGCAACGTTTACCAAGGCCAGCAGGCGCGCGAATTGAATGGCGCTGAATCTTCTCTGGTCGGCAATTTGCACTGTGACCTGATTGTAGAGCCTCGGAGGCGCGCAGAGACTTGGGGTGGCATCGTAAGCCCAGAAAGTCCCGATGAATGTTTGCTCTTCCGTGCGTTGCGTGGGCGTGACGACCCCATCGCCGCCCACGTTTTTCACTTCGTTGTACGCAGCTGCGTAAGCAGAGCTTGTCATATCGGGCGGCGGCGGCGCGCGGAATTGAGTTGGCGAGTTGACCACAAATGGAATGCATTCGCCCCAGTGCGCGCCGATCGCGAGCGGGATCAAGCTTATTGGATCCTGCCGCCAATGCCTGGGTTGATCGCTCGGAAAATAATCGACGCCGATGGTCGGGTCAGGAACTTGCGAATCATCATTGAGACGCATCGCCAGAATGGCCGCAGCCGTTCGATGCCCCAGATCGATCCCGTTTGCCTTTTGCTGCGGGTTCCTGACACCAGCCAAATCTTCTGCCAGGTAGGCATCAAAAGTCGCTGTTTGTGATGGAAACACCGCCGCCAGAGTGTCGCGCGCGGCCTGGCTGATCGCCGCGTCCACCGACACTGGACCATGTGCAACCTGCGTCCCGGTGTAACTGGTGTAACCGCCAACGACCGCATCAAGCGCGTCGAACATTGCGATGTGGACAATCGCCATTGCCCGGCTAGCACGCCCGGGTCCGAACTGTTCTCCGAAAACGCGGTTCTCCCCCGGCGCGACCGGAGTATGATCGAGACCGGTGGCATTAATCGCGATCACGTTCCAACGGTGAAGCGAATCGAGTCCCTGGCTCGGACCCGCGAGCGGCGGAACGTTGGGGGCCGGGTGAAATAATGGACCGAATACCTCGTTGAATCCGTGATTCGTTCCGAAGGCGAAGGTCAGAACAGACAAAAGAAGACCAGCGAGCAATAGCGAAGACTTTTTCATGAGATTTTTCCGGGGGCAGTCTTGTACATCGACGTGGCATCTGTGGCCAGAACAATTTTTCCTCGTTGAACGTTTGATCTTGACGACGAACATTGAGGTTTCGCTCCACCGTGCGGACCGAGCCTGTCCAAATCCGCAACTTCATCGATCGCGAGTTTCGGTGCCGCCCCGTTATTTGTCATTCCGAGCGGAGTCGACGAATCCCTGGATATTTCTTTAAGTGTTCGTAGTGCTCGTTGAGCAGATCGCGTTAGACGCTTACAATCCCGGAGCAGTGCGAAGTGAATCGCTCCAAATCAAGAACTTTATCGGCGGCGAATTTGCTAAGCCTATTGGTGGAAAATATCTCGACAACATCGAACCGGCGACTGGCAAACCGTATTCGCAGGTCGCGGACAGCGACGCGCATGATGTTGATCTTGCCGTCGCAGCAGCGGAGAGGGCCTTTCGCGACTGGTCAAAGAAACCGGCAGCTGAACGCTCGCGCTTTCTGCTGCGAATAGCCGATTTAATCGAACGCGACCTCGAGAAGTTCGCGCGCGCAGAGTCGATCGACACAGGCAAGCCGATTTCGCTCGCCCGCTCGTTGGATATTCCGCGCGCAATCGCCAATTTCCGTTTCTTCGCGACTGCAATTCTGCACACCGAATCTGAGGCGTACATCACCGATAACGTCGCGTTCAACTACACATTGCGGCAGCCGCGCGGTATCGCCGGACTGATCTCGCCGTGGAATCTCCCGCTCTATTTGTTGAGCTGGAAAATCGCGCCCGCCATTGCTGTCGGCAACACCGCCATCGCCAAGCCGAGCGAGCTGACGCCGATGACGGCTTACATGCTCTGCGAGATTGTGCGCGAAGCCCGCCTGCCGGATGGCGTGTTAAATGTCGTGCATGGCACCGGACCAAATGTCGGCGCTGCGATTACCGCACATCCGAAGATCGGCACGATCTCTTTTACCGGCGGCACTGTCACCGGTCGCAAGGTCGCGGAGGCATGCGCGCCGTTGTTCAAGAAAGTTTCGCTCGAACTCGGCGGGAAAAATCCGAACATCATTTTCGCCGATGCCGACCTCGACGCCGCGATCGCCGGCAGCGTGCGCTCGTCGTTTGCAAATCAGGGACAAATTTGCCTGTGCGGTTCGCGCGTCTTCGTCGAGCGGTCGGCTTACGACGATTTTGTCGAGCGCTTCATAGACAAAGCATCCCAGTTAAAGACGGCCGACCCACTCGACGAGAACACCGAGCAAGGCGCGATCGTAAACAAGCCCCAGCTCGATAAGATCAAATTCTACGTCGATCTTGCTCAGAAAGAGGGCGGCAAAATTGCGCTCGGCGGTTCCGCACCTAAGTCGCCTAACGAGCGGTGTCGTGACGGATTTTTCTTCCAGCCAACTGTCATCACCGGGTTGCCCGTGTCATGCCGGACTAACCGCGAAGAAATCTTTGGTCCAGTTGTCACGATCACACCCTTCGATAGCGAGGAAGAAGTGATCAATCACGCCAATGACTGCGATTACGGCCTGGCCTCAAGCGTCTGGACACAAAACGTAAGCCGCGCCCATCGCGTTGCCGAACGAATCAACACAGGCACAGTGTGGGTGAATTGCTGGCTGTTGCGCGATCTGCGCGTCCCCTTCGGCGGAATGAAACAAAGCGGCGTCGGCCGCGAAGGTGGTGAAGAGGCACTGCGATTCTTCACCGAACCAAAAAACGTCTGCATCGCGAAGTAACTCCTGCTCATGCTCGTGCTCCTAATCATGCTCCTTTCATAGTCTAAAGCTGTGAAATACGAACTGAGCTATCACGCATTAGTTCGGATTCAGGAACGAAAGATTGAGTTTGCCTGGCTGGAGCAGGCCATCACGCAGCCGGAAAAGACGGAGCCGGATCCAGATGACCCAGCGCTTGAACATCGGCTAGCAGCTATCGCGGAACGCGATTATCGTGT
>VBQB01000316.1 GCA_005887855.1 Verrucomicrobiota bacterium
ATCCGCCTCGCTCTCGCCAACAATACGGACATTCACATCAATCGCTCCCAGATTGATTTGGCGCTCGATAATCTTCAGCGATCACATTCCCCCTTCGACCCCGTGGCAACTTCGAGCCTCTCCGACGGCCGGGCAAAAGCTCCGGCCATCAGCACGACTCAGGGCGCAACCATTCTCGACACGCTTTCGCAGTCCGCCGGGCTTGGTTACGCACAGACTTTTCAGACCGGCACAAACTTCCAGGCCAACGTGAGCGGCAGCAAAATAGCGACCAACAGCAGCAACCAGTTTGTTAACCCTTCCCTTTCCACAAATCTGCTGTTCACGTTGACGCAGCCGCTGCTGCGTAATTTCGGATTCTTTCCCAATCGAGCTCCCATTTTTATTGCGCAAAACAACCTCAAGCAGGCGCGCGCCAATTTCACCGCTGAAGTAAGCAATATCATTCTGCAAGTCGTCGGAGATTATTGGAGTGTAATCCTTGCCCGGGAAAATCTTGAAGTGCAGCGAAAGTCGCTCGATGAAGCACAAAAAAGTTATGACCACGACAAGAAAGCGCTAAGCCTGGGAGCGCTGCCTCCATTGGACATTTATCGCTCGGAGTCGCAAGTGGCTTCGCGGCGCGTCGGTGTCATTCAAGCGGAATACGCGCTCAAGCAGAACGCCGACATTTTTCGGCGCGACATTGGCGCAGACCTTGATCCAGCCATCCGAGCCCTGGATCTGGACCTTACCGATCAGCCCGCTCCCGTCGGTGACTTGCCCAGCATGGACATTGCAGCCGCTCTCTCCCGCGCTCTCGCCAATCGTCCGGAGTTCGAAGCCGCTCGGGAACAGCTTACCAGCGATGAACTCAGCGTTCGCCTAGCGCACAACAACCTAAAACCCGACCTCGAACTCTCTGGGTTCTATTCCGGCAACGGTGTCGCCGGCAATCAGTTCAACCTCAATGTGGTTCCGCCGCAGCTAACCAGCAGCACGGGCTTCGGGGATAGTTTCAGCCAGACTTTTCACTTCACGTATCCGACCTATGGCGCCTCGCTCACCCTCAGCCTCCCCGTGAGGAGGCACTCCGCCCAAGCCAATCTCGCCGATGCCTTGATCAACCGCAGCCGCGACCAATACCAGGAACGCCGCACCAACCAGAGCATCACCCTCGAAGTCACCAACGCCGTGCACGCTCTCGAGCAAGCCAAACTTTCAATGGAAGCCGCAAAGGTCGCTGCGGATCTTGCCCGCGACACTCTTCATGCCGACGAACGCAAGTACGAGCTGGGGGCCGAACCGGTTTTCTTCGTTCTGGACGCGCAAGTCCAGCTTGCCAATGCCGAGCTGAATCTCATTCAAGCCCAGGTGAATTTCCAGTTGGCCGTGGCGCAAGTCGATCACGCCACCGGAGACCTGCTCGATCACCATCACGTGCAAATCGTTGAACCACACAAATAACCGCTAAAAAACCGGCCAAGGCTATTCGCCCAGCCGCTGGCGACGGCTTGGCTCATGAAACCTTCATTTTTTCCTAGCTCCTTTGTATTGAATCTGTTACGCCGGGCTATGCTGTCTTTTTGGCAACCAGTACACAGGTACGCTTGCTTCTTCAAAATTCCCTAATCCATAATCTGTATACTTTGTTTTGTGTCTGGGCGCGGCTTTCTGCGTCGCCGCACGACTGCCTCTCAGTGTGGCTGGTGGGGGCACGCCGCAGGTCACAACACGAAGAAATACCGCGCCTTGATGATAAGCGCGCGGCCGTCCGCTGGCGGACGGAGAACTGACTGGGCTTGATACATCAGAGCTTCATTCCCTTCGCGCTGCTGATCGCCACGTTTCTTGTGGCGGGCTTTTTCACGTATATCTACAGCATCAAGCGCCAGAATTATCTGTTGCTCTGGACCGCGGCCTGGTTTGTTTTTGGACTTCACTACGTCTCTCCAGTCGTTACCCCGGCGCCGGTTTCCAGTTCTTTGGAAAGCGCGCTGACGCACTGGCTCTTCGGGCTCGCCGCATTGTTGTTCTTCCTCGGCGCGCAAATTTATGCGCAGCGGAAGCCTTGGAAAATTCCTACGCTCCTGGCTGCGATTCTTTTAGGAATTTGGGCGGGCGCTAACGCCGTCTACGGATTCCCTGTCTCTGCCGTCATTCCAGCCTCGCTCCTGTACGTCGGGGTTGCCGCCATCTTCTGGCAGGAGAGCCGCCGCCAGGAAACTCTGGCCGACCGGCTTCTCGGCCTTTCTTTTGCTTCCTGGGGAATTCTTTGGCTTGCTCTTCATTTTCTGAAGGCCACGCCCGAACTTCAAGGCCCCAGCATGAGCGTGGTCGCCACGGCCCCCTGCGCTTTTGTCGCCATGCTCATGGTCATGGCGCTCTACGAAGAAGAGAAGCGCCGCATCGAGCGCAATATGCTGGCGCTGTCCAACCTCAATCTTGCCACTTCGAGTTTTGTCGGCGGCGAAATCCAGCGCATGCTCTCGCAAGCTTTGGACCGCGTTCTCGGCGTCGTGCGTCTTCCCGCTGGAGCACTGTTCCTCCATCATGGCGATCCACAGGGTCCGACCTCCGTCGTAGCCGTTGGATTGAGCGACGAATTCTGTCGCGCCGCCCAGAACGAAAGCTTGGATGATTACCTCGTCAGCCTGGTGGCCCGCCTCGGCGGCTTGCTGGGATTTCGCGATCTTCGCGACGATTCTCTCTCCGCTCTGGAAAAGGAGAGATCCATCCGCCGCTTCCGCGAACTCGCTCTGGCTCAGGGGCTGCGGAGCGTTGTGGCCATCAGTCTTCAAGCCAAAGAACAGGCTTTTGGCGTTTTGCTCCTCGGTAGTCCGGACAACCGTCGCTTTACTTCTGCGGAACTGCGGCTCCTGCTTGCTCTGGGCCATCAAATCGGCATGGCCGTCGAAAATAGCTACTTGATCCAGCAAACTTCGCGCCGCTCCGAAGAGCTGCACGTACTCAACGAAATTGGCCGCGTCCTCAGCTCCACACTGCAAAGGGAAGAGCTCACCAAGAAAGTCTGGGAAGAATTGCGCAGGCTCTTCGATGTCGAAAACTTTTACATTGCCGAACTG
>VBQB01000325.1 GCA_005887855.1 Verrucomicrobiota bacterium
ACTCGACTCGACATTGCCACAAGGAAGCCTGTCCCCCACTGCGCGGCGCAATCATCCCACAAATAGGGGTCAGAGATGACTTTTGGTATATGTCGCGTACGAATAGTCAGAAATATACCGTTAGTCATCCCTGACCCCTTTTCTTTTTCGTGGTTAGCTGGTCTTCTTCCCCAAAGACTCCGCAGCCGGCCGTTAGTGGGAAATGTCTCGTTGCGAAAAGAGCAAATAGGCGACCGTGAAGCCGCTCATGGCGATCGCCCAGAGCACGAGAATGTTTTCCACCGGCAACGCGGTGCCCATCACCAGGTCAAACGGAATAAAATATCGAAAGGGAGACAACCAGGCGAACGGCTCGGCGGCCGGCCACAGACGTGCCGTCAGGTCGAGAAGGAGTGCGGCCAGCGCGAGCAGACCGGTGGTTGCGCTCGCCACGCTGCGACGGCAGGCCGCGGCCAATGCCAGGGCGACGCTGCTCCAGCACAACATCAGCATGCCGAGGTTTAGCGCCAGCGAGCCAATCATCATCGGCGAGGGCCACTGCGCATCGTCGGGGGCAAGCATCGCCAGGCCGACCCACGTGCCGGCCATCATCAACGCCACCATCATCAGAGTCGAGATCAGCACCAGCGCAATGGTGCGCGTGATGATCCAATGGCGTCGCAGCGGACGCGCCAGGATCAAATCGGCGAAACCGGTCTCGACTTCGGAGGCGGGCAGCGTCGCCAGCGCGATGATCAGCGCCAGGAGCGCGGCAACGATCGCAAGATCAAAATAACCGAGACAAACAATGCCGCCAAACGACATGACACTGGCCACCGCCGGACCAAGGAGGGCGCGCACAAAGGGCGGCAATAGCGCGGCGAGGTCCTCGAATTTGCTGGGGTGAATCGAGCTCGCGATGAGAACCAACAGCACCTGAAAGGCCGCGAGCAACAGCCCTGTTGCGACCAGCAACGTCCGGGCGCGCTTGAGCGAGAGGGAGAGCAATAAAATTGGACCGGTCATGGGGGTGTTTCAAAACTCCGGAGGGATGAGTTATACGAGTCCCCAATTATACGAATTTCCAATTGTTCGAGAATCGCTGAAAAGTCAGTGACTCGTATAACTCGTCCCTCCGAACACAATGTTTCGAGACAGTCTCTCATGACGCGCCCTCGCGATAATATTTCAGAACGACGTCTTCCAGCCGGGCCTCTTGCACTTCCAGGTCCTTGACCGGCAGCCGGGCGAGGACCGCGAGTAAGGGTCCGAGTGGCCCGACGACATTCAGGTGCCAGGTTTGAGGAAAGGTCTCAACGAACTCGTGACCCGGAGGAAGATCCGGCGGGACGCGAACGTCTTGCTTGAAAAAAACCCGAATGCGGCGCGGGGCCAGCTGGCGGCTGGCCTCCATGCTGGAGAGCAGGACCAACTCGCCTTTGCGCAAGAGCGCAATTCGGTCGCAAACGCGCTCGACTTCGGAGAGCACGTGGGACGACATGAAGACAGTCCTGCCTTTCTGTTTCGCGTCCTGGAGCAGGACATAGAATGACTCCTGCATGAGCGGATCGAGGCCTTCCGTCGGCTCGTCCAGAATGAGCAGCGGCGGGTCCGCCTGAAACGCCTGAATGAGGCCGAGCTTGCGCTTCATGCCGGTGCTGTATTGGCGCAGCTTGCGACGCAGGTCGCTGTGCGGCAGCTCGAGCCGGTCAAAGAGCTCCTGGCGGCGACGTTTGTCCACCGCCTGCCGGCTAATGCCTGCCAGGAAATCGAGAACTTCGAAACCAGTCAGGTCGGGGTAGAGGCCCAATTCACCGGGCAAATATCCAACGCGCGCCCGGGCAGCAAGTCCTTCCGTCCAACAGTCGTGACCGAAGATAAATGCCTTCCCGCTGGTGGGCCGCAGCAAATCGAGCAGGAGACGGATGGCGGTCGTCTTGCCGGCGCCATTGAGGCCGAGAAAACCGAGGACTTCGCCCTGGACGACCTCCAGGTTGAGATCCTTCAAGGCGGTGAGCGACCCGTATTGCTTCGTGAGGCCTCGAATCGAAATGGCGGGCGTTTGCGCGTCAGTTGTTCTCACACGCTCGCTTCGGAAGTCGGTCGCGCCGAGTTTGTGCAGCCGGGCAACGCAAAAGGAATCTGCTTCGCCAGCACGACATTTGGACATGGCACGTTCATTCTCATCACGATGGGTCCGCGCTCACTCACCCGAATTGCTCCACCGCCACCGCGGCGCTGATGAGGAGCAGGCTGCCCGGTTGCGCGTAAGCGAGGTAAATGAACATCGCGTCCGGCAAATGAATGATGCACACCATCGGCCAGAGCCAGGATTTCAAGCCATGTTTTGACCCCATGAATCCGCCGAGCAAACCGCCACAGGTCAGCGCGAGGTTCTGTATGATGCCCGGGCTGATCGCTCCAGGCAAATCCTCTCGCGCTGGAAGGTTGAGCCGCCCGGCAAAATGAGGGCTTGGCCCCGACGCATGGAGGCGTAAAGTCGAGTCGATGAGCCCGATGGAAAAACAATTTCCTGTCGGTCGGAGCGGCTTCGCCATTTCGCGGAGGGAGTCAGGAGCTATGAAACTGCGTGTTCAAGTCGCCTTTAGCTAGACATTCACATGGTTGATGTGTCCCCCAGCAACATCGCGTTCATGGACTAACTAAGCCGCCGGAACCAACACGCGCTTCGCGCCGTGTCGCGACGCACCCCGACGCCCGTGCTGCTCCCTCTGCTCCGCGCGTGTTCGTTCCGGCTTGTGAACAACGCAGTCGCGTTGCGCTTCCGTCGGAGCTTGGCTCGGTCGCTCCGCTACTTCCTCCGGCCCCTGCTCCCCTTGCTTCGGAATCGCTCCGTCTCCGGTCGCCAACTCCCAACCGAAGCGACACCACCAACGAGGAGATAGGCGGCTAGGCCGAAGGATTGAATCGACGCATCCGCTCCAAAGGA
>VBQB01000112.1 GCA_005887855.1 Verrucomicrobiota bacterium
AATAGCGATCAGTCATTCCCGCGATGTAATCGCATACTGTGCGCTGCAGTCCTTCCGCCTCGATTCGCTTCGTCGCCACCTCCCCAAGTCGATCAGGATTGATCAGGTACGCTTCAAAAATCTTTCTTAGCATCTCGCACGCCCGCCGGTTTACGTCCGCCACGCGGGGATGGTAATAAACATTCTGATATAAGAATTTCCGCAGGGCGCGATTCGCTTGGAATAAATCATCGCTGTAACGAATGAGCGGCGTCGGCTGCCGACGC
This sequence comes from Verrucomicrobiota bacterium, assembly GCA_005887855.1. The sequence continues at coordinate 267 of VBQB01000112.1, forward strand.
ACTTCCTCCGCGCTCTGCACATCTGCATCGGCAATCGATTGCGCGCTTGTCGCGACGACATCCTGAACTTCCACGTCGATAATATCGCGAATGATCAACTTGTGTAGCTCGGGCTCGCGGGCGTCAGGATAACGCGTGAGCACCGCGCGGTGGCTTCGTCGCCACACTTCATTTTCTTCCAATTGCATTGCGCTCAAGATTTCAAAGTCCACCGCGTCATCGAGGTCATGGCTGTAATAAGTGATCTCATCCGCCAAGTTAGCGATCTGCGCTTCCAGCGACGGACAATAATACTTCTCTTCACCCGGAGTGGGCGGATCATAGAAAGCCTGGTGCTTCCGCAAACCTTCCCGCACCTCGAATGTCAGATTCAGACCGGGAAAATTTGGATAAGCGTTTTCGAGCAGCTCCACCACGCGCAAGCTTTGCCGATTGTGATCAAATCCACCATGGTCGCGCATACACTCGGCTAGCATCTCCTCGCCCGAATGCCCGAAGGGCGAATGCCCGAGATCGTGCGCCAGCGCGATCGCTTCCGCGAGGTCCTCGTTCAACGACAACGCGCGCGCGATCGTGCGGCTGATCGAGGCCACTTCAATCGAATGCGTCAAGCGCGTCCGCAAATGATCGCCAGTCCCATTCAGGAAAACCTGCGTCTTATACTCGAGCCGGCGAAAGGCACGCGAGTGAATGATGCGGGCGCGATCACGCTGAAATTCGGTGCGATAGGAATGACTGGGTTCCGGATATTTTCGGCCGCGCGAATCGCGCGATTTTTGTGCAAATGCCGCAAGCACGCGCCACTCATTGGCCTCCATTTGCTCGCGTGACCTGTAACCAGTTTGCTCTGCGAGGCGAGACGCAGATGCTGGCTGCTCCATTGTCCCGTTGCTCACGTGCGATTATTCGCCGGTTCTCGTTGGTGAGACCGCATTTTCGGCCTCCGAAACTTTCTCCCGCAACATTCTCCCAGTTTTTCGGGCTTCTAACTTCACCACTAATAAATCGAAAATGGCCAGTAACATGGCGGTCAATGTCAGCCACGCGCAGGCAACCCAAAACAAAATGAACCAGACTGGGCGCTCACGGGGATTGAGCGCTGATTCGAAAAAGGTCGATCCGGAAAACAACAGTGCCAGCGCAACAAGAAGCAGAATGAACATCGTCGTACGCCGCCTATTTTGATCACGAATCACGCCGCGAACCGCCTGAATCACAAACGAGGCCATGCGCAGGGTTGGCGAATTGTTCGACACGATTGATTGAATTTGCCAGCGCATGTTACTGATCGATCTTACAATCCCGGAATTTCAAATCAAACATGCGGATGAAAGCCCTCAAGAAAGATCAAGTCACCCCCGAACGGCTCATGCAATTTGGGTTCGCTTACGCGCCCCCCCTGATCATTGGAGCAGCGGCTAGCAATAAAGTTTTCGATTTGCTGGAGAGCGAACCAAAAACCGTCGAGCAAATCAGCAAAGAGACAGGCGCATCGGAGCGCGGTTTGCGCGCGATCATGAACGCGCTCGTCGGCCTCGAACTTTTGAAGAAAAATCGACAAGGGCAATATTCGCTCACGCCGGAAAGCGCCGCGTTTCTCGTGAGCAACAAACCCGGCACGCTCGCGAAATTTTTCCCGATGAACATGAAACGCCTGGTTCCGCTCTGGCTGAAATTGGACGAAATCGTCCACACTGGGAGGCCACCGGAAGCGAGAAATCAAGAGGCGCCGGGCACCAAATTCTTCAGCGAACTGGTCGAAAATATCATCCCCATGAGCTACGGCAGCGCCCAGGCCCTCGGCGATCATTTGAAACTCGCAAAAGCGAAAAATGAAGTCCGCGTGCTTGATCTCGCCTCTGGCTCGGGAATTTGGGGAATTGCCCTCGCGCAAAAATCACCACACGTGCAAGTGACCGCAGTCGATTGGATCGGCATGATTCCAACGACGAAACGCATCACTCAAAAATTCGGCGTCAACGACCAATTTACATTTGTTGAAGGTGATTTGTTGAAGGCCGATTTCGGCAAGGACTTCGACATTGCCACGCTTGGTCACATCTTGCACAGCGAAGGCGAAGAGCGCAGCCGTCATTTGCTCGAGAAGACTTTCGATGCGCTCAAGCCCGGCGGAACGATCGCCATCGCCGAATGGCTCGTGAACGACGAACGGACCGAGCCGCTGCCATCTTTGATGTTCGCCGTGAACATGCTCGTCAACACCGAGCACGGCGACACCTTCAGTTTTAGTGAAATCAAAAGCTGGCTCGAAGAAGCCGGGTTCAAGAAAGCGCGCAAACTCGAAGCGCCAGGGCCATCACCGTTAATCCTCGCCACGAAACTTGGGTAGCGTACCCGTCTCGCGTGTCTGGTTTCGGCTTCGCGCCGAAGGGAACTTTCCTTAATCGCGATTTCAGAGTTGGCATAGCGCAAAAAAGTTCACAATCGCGAGGACGCGCCTGTCAGACACGCGAGACGCGTGCGCTACCCACGAATCGGCTTCTCATCGGCGAAGTGGTATGCTTTCATAACGCCGGATGAAAAAGACGAAAACGAAATCGCGACGGAAGATAAGAACGGGCTCGCCTTCAAAGAAGGTCGAGAAGCCTGTCCCTTATCAGAAAGCTGCCATTCGAAGTGAGGCGTTCGCCAAAGCGATCCTCGATGCAAAGTCGTACGCGGCTGATCCCGATCTTTTACGTGCGCTCTTCGATGCAGCGGCCAGCAAAGCGGCGTCGATTTCCAAGGAGCCATTCAAAGATAACTGGGCTTACGTCCAAGCCATGTTGCGTTTGATTCGTGCCTATTATCTCGGCGAATATCGCATGGTTGAGCGGAGCGCCTTATTGTCGATCATCGCCGCCATCAGCTATTTTGTGGATCCATTTGATTTGATGCCGGACGAGATTCCATTTCTCGGTTTTTTAGATGATGCAACTGTCGTTGCGTTTGCGGTAGAACGAACCAGGCAAACCCTCGATGATTTCATGACGTGGGAAACAGCAAAGCCGTAGTTCCTCCAGTCCTAGCGACAACCTCTAACATAGGCAGCCGTATGGCCGACGCGTCCTTCAAACCAATAGCAGCGCCGGGTTTTCGAGAAGGTGGCGCAGTTCTTTGAGGTACTCCGCGCCGAGTGCGCCGTCGATGACGCGGTGGTCGCAACTCATGCCGATGCTCATGCGATGGCCGACAATGATTTGGTCGGAGTTATCCACAACAGCTCGCTTTCTGATTGCGCCGATCGACAAAATGAATCCCTGGGGTGGATTGATAATCGCCAAAAAATTATCAATGCCGTACCCGCCAAGATTTGAGACAGTGAACGTGCCGCCCTGAAATTCCTCCGGCTTCATCCGTTTGTTACGTGCGCGATGCGCCAGATCTTTCACCGCTTCGCTAATCTCGCGAAGCGATTTGTTTTGCGCCGCGCGGACGACAGGCGTCAACAATCCGTCTTCAAGGGCAACTGCGATGCCAAGATCGACATCGGCATACTGCACAATCGCGTCGCCATCGAACGATGCATTTGCTCTAGGAACCTTCGCTGCCGCTTCGACCGCCGCTTTTAAGACGAAATCGTTGACGGTGATCTTCGACTCCTCGGCGCCTTCGCCGGCAGATTTCAATTCCGCGCGCGCGGCCATGAGCGGCCAGGCGTCGATGTCGATGTTAAGATAAAAATGTGGAACCGGACCAAGGCTTTCCACCAAGCGTTGCGCGATAATCTTGCGCATCCCGGAAAGATTGATGCGCGCGCCCTCGCCAGCTTTGATCGTCGGAGCAGGCGTCGGCTTCCCCTCCCGTACTCCGCGGTCCGCGACCGCGGCTGCAGTTTTCGCGGCCGCGCGCACATCAGTTTCGGTCGCACGCCCATCTGGTCCGCTGCCTTTCAATGTCGAAAGATCGACCCCTAACTCAGCAGCAATTCGTCGCGCGACCGGTGAGGCTTTTACGCGCGCTCCTTCGCCCTTATCAATCTTCACTGGCGGCTTTTCCGCTTCAGCCTGTGGTTTCTTTTCCGCCGTGGGGGCCGCCGCCTTTTTCTCTTCCTTCTTTTCGGCTTTACGCTCTTTCGGTTTCTCTTCCTTTTTCTCTGGTTCCTTTTTTTCTTCTTCTTTCGGCTCTTTCTCTTTGGCCTTGGTTCCTTCAGGCTTCTTTTCTTCTTTCTTCTCGGACGGTTCCTTTGTTCCTTCTTTTTCTTCCTCAACCGGCGCTTCTTCCCCTTCCCCGCCAATGAACGCAATTTTGTCACCGACGTTTACCTTGCCCCCCTCCTCGACATAAATTTCGGTGAGCGTTCCATCTTCCGGCGCTTCCCATTCCATTGTCGCCTTGTCTGTCTCAATTTCGGCGAGCACTTCACCGGATGAAACTTTATCGCCTTTCTTTTTCTTCCACGACACAAGCGTGCCCTCGGTCATCGTGTCACTCAGCTTCGGCATTTGGATTTCGGGCATGTGATTCGTTGAAACGTTAAATCGTTGAACTGTTGAAGCGAGGATCGACAATCACGCGTAACAGACTTTTTTCACGGCCTCGATTAATTTATCCGAGTTTGGCAGGACTGCTTTCTCGAGGCGTTCGTTGTAGGGCATTGGTACGTCCTCTTGTGATACGCGTAGGACCGGTGCATCGAGCTCGTCGAAAATGTTTTTTTGAATTCGGTAACAAACTTCAGCGCCGACTCCGCAGAACGGGCGGTCCTGTTCGACAATCACGACACGGTGTGTCTTCGCAACCGAATCGAAAATCGCCTTTTCGTCCAGCGGCTTGATCGAGCGAAGATCGATGACTTCCGAGGAAATGTCCTCTTCTTCCAGCTTTTGCGCTGTCGCGAGCGCGAGCCGAACCGTCTGGGCGTAACAGATGATCGAAACGTCGCTGCCTTCGCGCTTCATTTCCGCTTTGCCGAGCGGAATGAGCAGCTCTTCGTCCGGGGGCTCGACCATTCCTTTCGAGCTGTAGAGCAGTTCTGCTTCCAGGACGAGCACCGGATTGTTGTCCCGCACGGCTGTTTTCAATAAACCCTTCGCGTCACGCGGCGTAGCCGGTGTGCAAATTTTCAGTCCGGGCGCATTGGCATAAAGAGATTCCGTTGCGTGCGAATGCGTCGCGCCGAGTTGATGCGCAGGTCCATTCGGTCCGCGGAACGTAATCGGGATGTTAAATTGTCCACCCGACATCGTGTACATATTTGGGGCGTTGTTCACGACCTGGTCGAACGCGACCAGCGAAAAGCTGAATGTCATAAACTCGATAATCGGCCGCAACCCGACCATCGCCGCCCCCACGCCAAGGCCCGCGAATCCATTCTCGCTGATCGGAGTATCGATAATACGTCTCGGTCCGAAGCGCTCGAGCAAGCCCTGGCTCACTTTGTAAGCGCCATTGTATTCGGCGACCTCTTCGCCCATGAGGAAAACGTTCGGATCACGCTCCAGTTCTTCCGCGAGCGCTTCGTTGAGCGCCTGGCGATAAGTAATTTCCCTCACGCCTTTGCTCCGTTTGCGTAAGTGTAATCGTAAAGTTTTTCGAGAGGCAGCTCCGGGCTTTTCTCCGCGAACTTCACGCTCGCAAGCACTGTTTCTTTGGCGCGCTTATCGATCTGGTCGAATCGTTCGTTTGTTATCTTTCCCTCACGCGTGAGTTGCGCCCGCAAACGCGTGATAGGATCATCGAGCCGATATCTCTCCAGTTCCTGTTTGGTCCGGTAACTCGCCGGATCGGACATGGAGTGACCGCGATAACGATAAGTGCGAATCTCGAGGAAGGCCGGATGCGGCTCTTTGCGAATGGAATTCACAATCTCAGCGACCTTGTCGCGCACTTCGCGAAAGTTCATTCCGTCGATAATTTCTCCGGGAATGTCGTAACCCTCGGCCCGATCAACAATCTGTTTGAGCGATGTCGATCTTTTCACTGAGGTGCCCATGGCGAAGAGGTTATTTTCGCAGATGAAAACGATCGGCAACTTAAAAAGCGCAGCCAGATTCAAAGCTTCGTGGAAAGAGCCTTGATTGATAGCGCCGTCACCGAAGAAGCAGAGTGTCACGCGATCTTCGCCCAGGTACTTGGTGGCAAATGCCATTCCAACGGCCAGCGGCACGTGGGCGCCGACAATGGCGTGGCCGCCGTACATATGATTTTGCCGATTGAAGAAATGCATCGAACCGCCCAAGCCTCGCGAACAGCCGGTTTCCTTCCCAAAAAGCTCGGCCATACACGCGTCCGCGCTCGTGCCGCGAGCAAGGGCGTGGGCGTGGTCACGATAAGCAGTGATGATGTAATCATCATCGCGCACGGCCGCGATTGCCCCGGCCACGACTGCTTCCTGGCCTATGTAAAGGTGACAGAAACCGCCGATCTTCTGCGCCTGATACTGTTGGCTGGCGCGCTCTTCAAAACGCCGGATCAACAGCATCAGCGAGAGCATCTCGACTTCGTCGCGCTGCTCTCCCGGCTGCATGGCGGTCACGCCGTGTGCGGAACCGGGGCGTGGGCGCGCGACCTCTCAGCGCTTCGGCCGAAGTTCATGGAAAAAACAAAGAATAGAGTGAAAAGAAGATCGCTGATGAGTGAGTTACGGAAAAACATCCAGCTCGGCGTCGCGCTGTACTGAGGCAGTCCAACCGTCAGCGCCTGAATGAGCCCTCCGAGATTTTTCGCGTAGCCTGGATCGCTCAACCAAGAAAATGCGTTCGTAATCGTGTAAAAAATTGTCGATCCAACAATGGAAGCTGGCAAAAGCGTCTTCAGCGATGCGCGATTCTGCACGAGAACTCCGATGCATCCGACCAAAGCAAGCGCGAAATAACGCAAGAGAATTTGCGGGTCGAGCAGCGGCGCACCGTAACGAAAATTTATCACCGCATCGGAAATAAACAGGGTAACGAGCGGAACCGAGAACTTATATTTTTTTGGAAAGTACGCAGCGCTACAGAGGGCAATTGCCGCAAGCGGCGCAAAGTTGGAAAGCCAGCTTGCTCCGGAATGAATCAAGAGGCCCGTCGTGACTCGATAAACGACAGCTGACAAGACGAGGAGAAGAGCGGGAATCATTGGCAAGACTCTATCCGTCCGACGAGATATGCAAAGGCCATTTGGTCCAACGCTGGTTGGCCGGGCTCCGAATCACAATCTCGAGCCCGAGACTATTTCGTGGCTGCGGCTGTGAGCGCTTTGTTGAGTCGCGCTTTCCGGCGATGAGCAGCGTTTCGATGAATGATCCCGCGCTTAGCGGCCTTGTCGATTGCCGAGATGACCGCACGTATTTGCTCCGTTTTCGGTGTTTCTGAGGAACGTGCCTGCTTCTGCATCGTGCGCAGACGTGTTACAACACTTCGGTTGCGAAGCGATCGCTTTAGTGTCTGGCGCGCGCGCTTGGCAGCTGATTTCGTATTGGCCATTGGGTAATCGAAAGATTTGTGGATGTGGACGCTCGCGGTCGCAACCGCGATTGTCAAGATTGACTCGCACCGCCACGCCAATGGGCACGGACCGGCTAACCCTTATGCGCGTGGACTATTTTGGGCGGTTACAGCGCCCTTGTTCATCACTCGCGTGGCTTTGCGAGCCTGGCTTTTTTGTCGCTCTGCAGCGAGCGCTCCGGCCATTCGCATCTGCTCGATCGTGGGCGAACCGGAAGCCGATGTGGAAGCAAGCTGCTCCTGGCCCTGCGTTTTTTCAGCTTGCGCCACCAGGGTATCAGCCGATGGCACCGGCGGCGCCTTAGGCACTTTCGGCAAACGATCGGTAATAATTTGCACAATCGCCCCTAGCGGAACTTGATTGTAAAGTGCGGCGACGTCGCTCGATTTCATCCTGATGCAGCCGTAGCTGGCCGGCCGGCCGATTGTCTTTTCTTGCGGTGTGCCGTGAATGTAAATGCACCGACTAAAGGCACGCGAGTTTTGGGCTTCGAGCCCGCGCAGCCAAATAATACGCGTGATCACAGGATCGCGGCCGGGCGCATTCGGCGGGAGAATTTCGCCTGTGAAGCGGCGATTGTGGAACACGGCGCCGGTCGGTGCATGGTCACCGATTTTTTGTGCGACAAAAAGGTAACCAAGCGGCGTTGTCATCCGTCCCCAAAAATCGCCGAGCCCGAATTTCGAAGTGGAAACAGGATAAGTCGCGACCTTGCCGCCGTCCCGCAGAAGCATCAGCTTCTGATCCCGCACACTGATTATAAGGCGATTTGACGTGTCGAGTTGTGTGGCAAAGAGCGCGGGGGCGACTGAAATCAGACCGAAAATTACGGCCAGGGGTCGAAACATGCGCACTTTCTTACTCGAGAATCCGCGTCTTGTCACGCGGAAATCGCGGTAGCGGGGCGCGAGCCTCCGAAGCTGATTTTGGGCCAGCGATTCACCAATGAAGAAAGACAGACATAAAGAAAACCGCCTTGGAAACTGAGCAGGAATGGTATCGAGATGAACTGTCCATGCACGATCGCGAACCAAACGAAATAGCTGAAATAAATCGTGAAAGCCAGCTCGGCGAGTGGAAGGCCTGACTTCAGCGGTCGATACTTGCAGGCTCGCCAGGATTGTGACTTGCGTTCGATGCCATACTTGGGGGTACGTGTAAAATCGGATTTGTGATTGAAGAGAGCCTCGAGCACGGCGCGCGCATTGTTAAGCGAGAGACCAACGCCGAGGGCGAGCAGACATGGGAGAAAAAGAATTTCCTTCATCCATGTTCGTGGATACAGCTCGCGCTGGGCGCAAATATAAAAAATCGCAACTGAGCCGGACGCCGCAACGAAGATGGGAACATCGATCAGCAGCGTCCGCAGCCAGCCGCCTTGAGGCGCCCCGGCGGAGGGATGCAAGAGCAGGCACAAAAAAGCGAGCAGCAAATAGGCGAAGTTCGACATCAAGTGAGCCGTAGCCTCAAGCTTGATCGGAAATGGTAATTTGCTGCGCCAAATCGTGGGCAAGAGTTTCTTGCATGTCTGGATGGAGCCTTTTGTCCAGCGGTGTTGTTGAGACTTGAAGCCATTCATATCCACCGGCAGCTCCGCCGGAGTTACAACATCGGAAAGAAAGATAAACTTCCAGCCTGCCAGCTGGGCGCGATAACTAAGATCGAGATCTTCAGTGAGGGTATCATACTGCCAGCCACCACTTCCTTCGATACACGAGCGTCGCCAGAGCCCCGCGGTTCCATTGAAGTTAAAGAAGCGGCCGCTACGGCTGCGCGCGGTTTGCTCAAGCAAGAGATGCCCATCCAGAAAAATCGCCTGCATGCGTGTAAGCAGCGAATAACCGCGATTTAAGTGACCCCATCGGGTTTGGATCATTCCTATTTTCGGATCGGTGAAGAAATGGATCGTGCGTTTTAGTAAATCCCGTTGTGGAATAAAATCGGCGTCAAGGATACAGACAAACTCGCCTTCCGCAGCCTCGAGCCCTGCGGTCAGCGCGCCGGCCTTGAAACCAGTACGATCGACTCGGTGAATGCGTTGAACGTTAAAGCCTCGCTCGCGCAGCTTTTCCGCGCATGAGGCGGTAATCTCGCGGGTCTCATCGGTCGAATCGTCCAACACCTGGATTTGGAGAAGCTCCCGCGGATAGTCCAGTTCGCTCACGGAACGGAGCAAACGCTCAGCCACGTAAACCTCGTTAAAGATTGGCAACTGCATTGTCACTTTTGGCAGTCGTTCAAAATAACGAGCTGGGACCGGTGCGCGCTTCCGGTTTTTGAGATACAGATAGATGATGAAGTAGCGATGGACACCGTACGCCGAGAGGCCGATGAGCACACTCAGATAACAGACGGTCCAGATAATGTGTCCGAGGCTTCCTTGCATGGGAGTTTTCGCGGCTGCCGATGGTTAATACAGCAAGGGCGACATGATGCCGTTTCCAGCATGTGCGTCAAATCAAAAAAAATCGTACGTTTGCCTCTGAAAATGGCGACCGTAGCGCGAAAAAAGCATCCGGGCATAGTGCAGAGAGCGAGAATGTTGTGTTCATTGTCGATCTTCGTAATTGCGGGTGCGACTGGCCCTGTAACACCCGTGATGGCACAAGAGGAACCAATCACTGAACAGGGATACGAGCGCGAGGAGCTGGGGGTGAATGCTTACACTGCGCCGTCGATCGCGCGCATATTTCAGCAACTCGACGAGCTCAGGCCATTGCCTTTCGAGCAATTGCAGCGCGAGTTCCCGAAAGCAAGTCCTGCCAGTCGCGAGCAAAAAGGTCTCATCTTTGGAGGCCTGGTGGCCGATGGATTTCTGATTGTCGAAGCGGAGAGGAAAAGTGCAGTCGATAATCTGGGGCGCGTTCTAATAAGAGAAGCTCGCGGCCTCGGGGTGGCCGATCGGGTGACGCGCCACAGCGCAAGTCTCACTGAGTTGGCCCGCCGCAGCGATTGGCCAGCAGTACGCAAAGAACTGATTGCGACCCAGGCCGATGTCGAGCAGGCGATGGTCGAGTTGCGCGATCAAAAAATGGCGCACTTAATCAGTCTGGGCGGTTGGCTGCGAGGGCTGGAGATTAGCGCGGGAGCAGTCGAATCGGATTTTTCGCCGCAACGGGCAAAGATTCTGGCTCAACAGGATTTGGTCGATTACTTCGCTGCCGAATTGAAAACATTGCCGCCGAGAGCAGCGACCACGCCGCTCTTTGAAAAGATTCGCGCGGGTGTAAGTGCCATTCAGGTTTCCTTGAGCAGAGCAACGGTAAACGGCTTGACGCTAGCTGATGTAAAAGCGATGCATGCGCAAGCGCGCGAATTAGATCTCGCGATTCGTCAAATCGATTGAGCGAAAAAATCCACTCCGGACATTCGCCTTGCCTGGGGCCGCGAGCAGGTTGATTGGTGATAAGCCAATTTCCGCAGTCAACGGGATGAAATTGCGAGAGAGACTTAAGAAAAAGCGACGGAGTCGCTTCAAACGCTTCACGATCGTCTTTCCGATCCTTTTGGCGGGATGGATCCCATCGATATTAACTCTTGTCGTTTCCTACACGATTCTTACCCGAACGCTCGAAACAAAAATCCTGCGCGACCGGCAGACCTTCGTGCAGCTCATCGCTCACCTCGTTGGGGACGACCTCGGCGGCAAAAGCACCATCATTGAGTACTATCAAACGCTACCGGGCGTTGCAAAAACTTTGACTGATCCGAACGCGGCGGCGGGACAAGAATGGCTAAGTCAAACGTACTTCTCCCATCCACGCATCGACGGAATGTTCCTTGCCGATGCGGAGGGAGCGCGATGGCGACATGGGGCGCATTTGTGTCTCGCGTCCATCCCCGCTTGCCAGACAAGCGACTAGCCACCGATATCGTCGGAGCGGTGCGCGGACCGGACCGCGCAGTCATCGGATATATTGGAATATCCGTTTTAGTGGAAAGAATCGGGCGACGTTTGTCGGCGATCGAGTTCGCCGATCAGTCCATCTGCGAGGTGTTCGATCAAAGTGGCAGCGCCATTTTTGCAAAGGACTTTCAGCCGAACCCCGGGGTTGTTTCTCCCGAGAGTCAATTTTTGATGAAAGAGATCGGCAAAAGCAAGAGCGGGCATTTCGAGATGCGAGGCAATGTTTATTCCTTCAGCCCAGTCGAATCGACCGGCTGGGTGGCTGTAGTCGAACAGCCAACGGCGATCGCCTACAAACCCGTGCATGATCTGTTGAACAAGATGAACATTCTTGTCGGCTGGCTGCTCGTCGGCACCGCCCTGGCCGCATTGGGCGCAAGCAAACTCTACCGCCGCCAGACAGAGGCCACGCAGCGCATCGCGCGGGAAGTCATTTTTAACGAAAAGATCCTGGCGAACATGCCGAGCGGCATTGCTTTTGTCGATCCGACTTCCCGGCGTTTCCTGCAGGCGAACGAGGCTTTCAGCCATATGGCGGCCCGTTTTGGAGATCTGCCGCCCAGTCGCGAGATCACCGAAGCTACCTACGATGATGTGAAGATAGCTCCGAGCGGAGCGATCGAAAAAGTACTTGCGTTTGGAACACCTTTTCAACTGATCGAGCAGCCGTTGAAAGACAAAATGGGCATGACGCATTTTTTAGACATCAACCTTCTCCGGTTGCAAGGCCCGCACCAAACCATTCAAGGTGTACTTTATCTCGTCGAGGACAAGACACGCGACGTCACGTTGCGGCAGGAACTGATTGGCGCAAACGCGGCGAAGGATCAATTCCTGGCGCTGCTCTCGCATGAATTGCGCAATCCCCTCTCGCCTGTGATTGCGATGGTCGGTGAATTAGAAGCGGCAGTGCCGGATTCCCCTGCGCTTCGGCAAGCGGTCGAAGTGATCCGCCGCAACGTTGAGCTGGAAGCGCGGTTGATCGATGACTTGCTCGATGTGACGCGGATCGCAAAAGGCAAACTTCAGTTAAGTTTTGAAATTATTTGCGTGCATCAAATCCTGCAACGCGCTTACGAAATTTGCCGCGAGGAGATTGCTGCCAAGCATCTGGAAGTGGAATTTCGCCTCCGTGCCGTTCACACGCATGTCGAAGGCGATCCAGCGCGTCTGCAGCAGGTCTTTTGGAATTTGATCAAGAACAGCGTCAAGTTCACACCGAAGAAAGGCCGCATCATTATCGAGACGCTCAACTCGACTCCCGAGAAGATTGAAATCCGAATCACCGATACCGGCATCGGGATCGAACCGGAGAAGATCGATAAAATCTTCAACGCCTTCGAACAGGGTCAAACCTCGATCACCCGCCGTTTTGGCGGCCTTGGTCTCGGGCTTGCAATCTCGAAAGCGATGGTCGATGCGCATGGTGGAAAAATCCGCGTAGAGAGTCCCGGGAAGGATCGAGGGTCCACTTTTGCGCTAGAGTTGAAGACGGTACCCACTCCCTCCGCGGCGGGCGATGGGGCGGAGGAGGGTCCATCTGCCGTTTCGGGCAAAGAACTAGCTGTGCCCAGGCATCGGCGCGTCCTCGTGGTCGACGATCATTACGATACTTGCACCGGGATGAAGATGATGCTCGAGCGCCGCGGCTACGAGATTACGCTCGCACATTCCGCTGAGCAGGCGGTGGAAAAAGTACGTACCGAAGATTTCGATCTGCTCATTAGCGACATCGGACTGCCGGACCGCAGTGGTTATGAATTAATGCGTGAAGTGCGAAGCAGCAAAGCTCTGCCCGGAATTGCACTCAGCGGCTTTGGAACAGAGCAGGACGTCAGCGAAGCCCGAGCGGCAGGCTTTTCCGAGCACCTCACCAAGCCAATCAATTTTGAACGGCTGGAGGAGGCAATCCAGAATCTGCTCGATCTCGAGCCGATTACAAAAGCCTAACTTGGCCGCGATCGTGGCCTTATTCGCCGTTGTGGCCAGACGCCGCCGCGTCTCTCTGCCGCTCGGAGGCCTCCTTTAACTCGCGCGAGAGCTTCTCGACCCGCTGCCGCATGATCTTGCCAGCTTTGAATTTCACAGTCGCCCGGGGTGGAATCACGAAGCTGCTGCCGGGCTGATTCGGGTTTCGCCCGACGCGCGGTTTTGTCAGCCGGGGTTGGAAAACACCGAAGTTGCGCAGTTCAACCGCAATGTTGTTTGCCAAACTGTCCGTGATTTTATCGAGTGTGCGCTGGACCACGTCGAAGACTTCATGTTGAACCATGCCGGTTTGATTGCTGATGGCGACAACGATGTCGCGTTTGGTTAGCTTTGCCATATCTATTTAGTAATCGCTCCACGTTGCCATGGTGGTGGTCAATTTTGAAAACAAAAAAGAGATTTTTAACCGGCTAACCTCCTCGACAAGAACGTCAAACGCAATGGCAGCTTTTTCGCACTGACAGACCATCAGTCAGATCCGTCCTTGATAACGTTCACCCGTTTGCACCACCAATCAGGAGCTTTGCGAGCTTGCCGAATGGCGCGGGCAATCGTCATTTTCGCCAATTTTCTCGTGGCGCCGGCGCCGCATAATCGTCCGGCGCGATCTCGTGCGCGGTTCGGAAATGCACTTTCGCGACTTCGCGCAGGGTGTCCGGGCCGCTCTTTTCTACGAGTTTTTTTGCTGTCTCTTTTACGCTTGCGGATACCCCCCGCTCCAGGCGCCAGCCGAGCTCTTTCCCGCGGCGCTCTAACCAGTTGATAAATGCTTCGCGCGCCAGGATCGACGCCGCCGCCACTGCGATATCTGATTCCGCTTTCGTCCGCTGTTGAATATCGATCCTGCGCCCGTGCCGCAGCAGCGACTGGTCGACCACGCGTGCATCTGCAAACTGATCTGATAAGGCCCGCGGACAGTCGGGCTTTTTTGCCAGCAAATTCTCGATCACACGCGCATGTCCCCATCCGAGCAGCTTGTTCAGGTTGCCAAATTTTTCGTAAAGCTCGTTGTACTTTTGCGGACCGATCAGCACTGTCTCGATCAAGCCGCCGGCAGTTTTCCGAATCGTTTGGGCAAGCGCACGAATGCGCGCATCCGAGGCGATACGCTTGCTGTCCTGCACGCCTGCATCGAGAAGTTTGCGCGCAATTCCACGATCGACGTAGACGCCCGAAATTACGAGCGGTCCAAAAAAATCACCTTTGCCGCTTTCATCCACACCGAAGTGCGGTTCGAACATCTCCGGCGAATGCACTTCTTCGTAACCGAGCTTCGCCTCGCCGAGAATTTTTGGCTCGAGTTCAAATTGCACGAATTCCTCCACGCCCTTGCCTTGAACGAGCACCTTTGGTCCTTTCTCGTACACCGCCACGCTGAGCTTGTTCTTTTGCGCAAAAAAAAGCGTGTATTCCTTGGGGCTGAATTGGAATCCCGAATCGGCGAGCAAAGTACGAAGCTTCGCTGCCTGGTCCTGCGTGAGAGGATGCGTGTAGGAATTCACTGGCCACAGATTAACACAAATGAATGAGAGATGGCATTCGGTTCGCGACGGCGAGACATCTTCGATTATCTGTGTTAATCCCTTTTCATCTGTGGCTTTCCGGAAAACTCCGTTCCGACGCGCGCTAATACGCTGGTATCGCAAAAGCGGCCGCAGCCTGCCTTGGCGCGATACCCGTGATCCATACGCCATCCTCGTCTCCGAGGTCATGCTACAGCAAACCCAGGTCGCCACCGTGCTCTCTTATTATTATGAGTGGTTGCATCGATTTCCAGACTTCGCGGCCCTGGCGCGCGCGCCGGAATCCAGCGTTCTTCATGCCTGGCAAGGACTGGGTTATTACGCACGAGCGCGAAACCTTCGGGCCGCAGCGAAACTGGTGATAGAGCAATACCGCGGCCGTTTTCCGCGCGACCTCGGGCAGATAAGGGAATTCCCCGGCATTTGTTGAGGCTAACACTGCTCGCGTCTTGGCGCGCCTTTTTAATTTGCAGACGCCAACCGATCGAACTGCTGGCCGAGACGTGCTCTGGGAACGCGCGGCCGCGCTTGTTTCGAAGCGTCTCCCCCGCATTTACAATTCCGCGCTGACGGACCTCGGCGCGCTCATCTGTCTGCCGCGCCGACCAAAATGTGGGATTTGTCCGGTTAAAAAATTCTGCCGCGCAAAAAACCCGGAGAGTCTCCCAATCAAGCAGGCTCGTCTCCCAACAAGGCAACTCATCGAGACCCACGCATTTATCATTAAACAAAAGAGGATTCTGCTTCAGCAAGCGCATCATCGTTGGCGCGGGATGTGGATTTTGCCGTCTTTACAAAGAAGACCGGCGAACCAACGCCCGGTGTATAAGTCGATCTTTCCTTTCACAAACCATCGCATCGCGTTGAACATTTACGCTCGGCGCTCGTGTAAGATCGACAAGCACTTCAACCGTTGGATCAAAATCGAATCACTTGACTCAATTCCGATTCCGTCACCGCACCGGCGTGCGGTGCGGCAGCTTCTCACCGAAATGCGAGCAGCACCGCCACGCCCGCGCTTGTTGTGAGAACCGTGATTGGGATGCCGAAGCGCGCATAATCCCAGAAACCGACTTCTAAGTGTTCGCGCACAGACTCGACCACGATCATGTTCGCCACCGATCCGACGATTGTGAGGTTGCCAGCAAAAGTTGTCGCTAGCGCGAGTACTTTCCACATTAACTCCGGTTCGGCAAAACGCTCGACCCAGTGACCCGCGACAAGTACAAACGGCACGTTCGAGAAAACATTTGACCCGGCCACAGAGAACCATGCGAGGTTCCAACTCTGCGTCGTCACGTGCGATCCGAACACTGGTCGCAAGTGCGAATAAATTGTATCGGGCAAACCGGTATCGCTCAATCCATCAACAACGACAAACAGCGCCGCGAAAAATACGAGCAAGTGCCAATCGACCAGCTTGAGCACTTCATGCGTGTCTCGCCGCGCGAGAACCATCACGAGCGCTGCGCCTGCGAGTGCCGTCCATGCCAGGTTCAACCCAACGACGAATCCGGCGAAGATCGACACAAATACAATGCAGACGATCGCAAACAAACCGCTATCGAGCTTCGGGATGGTGTGAGGTGTTCGCTGGATCACCGCTTTCCGCAGGATCTTTCGAAAACCGAAACGCAAAATCACGAAATTGATCGCGAGTCCGACCAGCGCCACCGGCACCAGCGCGCGGGCAAATTCCGAAAACGGAATGCGAGAGAAATGCCCAATAATCATGTTTTGCGGATTACCCACCAGCGTGGCCACGCTGCCGATGTTCGCGCTAGTGGCGAGCGCGATAAGATACGGCAGCAACGGCAACTTTCCGCGACGGATGACGGCGATAACAAGTGGCGTCAGCATTAAGCAGATCGTGTCGTTGACGAGCAAGGCCGAGAGAATTCCCGACGTGAGTATGAGATACAGTAGCAGCCGCTCTGGACTGCGGGAGAATCCCAGGACAACGTCAGCGGCCCATTCGAAAAAGTGTGCCAGATAAAGATATGCGGAGATGAGCATCATCGCGAGCAACAGCACGATCGTGTCGTAGTTCACCGCGCGATAGGCGCGCTCGGGGGTCATCACCCCGGTTGAGACCATCAAGACTGCGCCAAGCAGGGCAGCGGCAGGGCGATTCAACGGCAGGATTTTGAGTTGCCGGCCACTGATAAGAATGTAGGTGATCGCGAAGATTATCGTTGCGACAAGCTCCTTTTCCCAGTGACTCACAGCGCGTGCATAGCGGACGACATGTTGCTTTTCAACGAGCAGAAATTTCTTTGCGGAGCTCGGCTGGAGTGCATAGCCTGTCCAATCATGGTCGACTGCTGCCCACTGCGCGCGGCTCTGTCTGCGGATCTAATGATAAGGCACCCTGAAATATGAGGAGCATGACCGGTTACGGCCGTGCCGACATCGATCACGGCGGGACAAAATTTAGTGTCGAGCTCAATTCGGTGAACCGGAAGCAGAGCGATATCGTGATCAATCTGCCACGCGATCTGGC
>VBQB01000326.1 GCA_005887855.1 Verrucomicrobiota bacterium
GCGTTTGGTATCTCGTGCGCTCCCTGTGCTCTCGTGTCGAGCAAGCCGCGGTTGCTCTCGTTACGCTTGTTTTGGCGTTGTGCCAGCAGGGCAAGGTAACTCAGCAGGCGGGGGAGCTCGCTGAGCAGGCAGGCAACCTGGCTGAGAAGGCTGTCGGCGCTTCGCTCATCGCCACGTCGTTTGTCGCACCAGCTCTCGCGGAGACGACGGAGTTCGACTTCAATTTGGGAGATGCATCGCCACCGCCGCGGGCGATCCCGGACATTCGAAAGGCTAAGGTTGCGTCGCGACCAATCGTTAAGCGGGGCCCGCGTCGGGCACAGCCACAGTACCAAGTCGGTCCGGGACTGCGAGTCGAGAGAACAATTCATCACGAGTGGCGTCGCCTCGTCGCGGCACGCAAGAACGTGCAGAGCGCGTTTGCTCGCGTAATTCGTGACGCGCATTCGCAGCAATCCAAACAAAAGCACCGCAAGCAGCGGAGAAGTTAAAAGCTCGTCGAATTGTGTATAGAACGGGTACCAATGGCTGCCAGTTTCGCCCCGCTCACGGCTCTTTGAAACCGGCCGCGTGCTCGTGCGTCTCGATCACGTTGCCCGCTGAATCGTAAACGCGAATCACGGCATCATGCGAGCGGCTGAAAAACTTCGCGTAGCCGAATCCGGCTCCGAGCGTCAAAAGCCTCGCACCAAATGGACGCCCTGTTTTTCAATCGCGACGGACACGCTCGCCCAATCGCTCAACGGCGCCTCACCAGCCAGATGACTGCGAGAATCGTTAGCAGTATCAAAACAGCGCCAGCGGCGTAGGCGGCGAAAGCTGGTACGTGCTTGGGTCCTTCGCTTATGAACCCAACGCCTACCAAAACTAAGACCACGCCGATCAAAATTGTGCCGAGATATGCCCTTGCTTGAGCTCTCACGGCTCTTTGAACTGGCCCGGGTGTTCGTACGTCTCGATCATATTGCCCGCTTCATCGAAAACGTGAATCACGGCATCGTGTGAGCGGCTGTAAAACTTCGCGTAGCCAATTGCATTGCTGATTGCGTCTGGCTCGCCGTACCAGAGGCGACCGAATGGCAGTGCATCGGAAATTAGATTGACGCCGCGTTTATCATTGCGCGGGCGAATGTCGTAAACGTGCTGGCTAAAAATCATTATTTCCCTCCAGTTACGGTATACCCTTCGGCTTTTAGATCCTCAGCCAATTCGATTTCCATCTGGGCCGCCGCCTCGAAGGGCATCGGATTTAAGTGTTTGTATAGTTCTGGCATCAATCGAACGCCATATTTCCTGACAACCCAAGCTGATTTGTAGCCGTTCTTGTGATTTTCAAATCGGTGATCAACTGGTAATCCAGTCATTCCGACATACACGCAGGGCTTCAACAGATCACGCGTTGGATTGACGCGTAAAATCGATGGGTGCTTAGCAACAGCGTCGTCAAGCAGGACCACATAGACGCTGTGATGAAATTTCTGCTCTTTGGGCGTTCGCCTTAATTTTTGATTCGTACGCATCTATTTTTCAGTATGTACCGTTACATGTGAGCGGCTGTAAAACTTAAACTCCGACCAATGCACGATGGTATGAGCGCGACGCGAAGTCTTAGAACCTCTGTCTCTTGCCTTGAAGCTTGAGCCAGCAGAACATTGAGATATGAAAGTACGACTGGTCAAATTTGGCGAGATCGAGGTCGAGGGAAAGCGCTACACCCATGATGTGGTGATCGACGGCGGCAAAGTACGGAAACGGAAGAAAGGACCTTCCAAGCAATTCCGCGAAAAGTTCGGCCACACGCCGCTTTCGGCCGGGGAAGAAATTCCCTGGCGAGGCAAGCGGCTCATTGTCGGGACCGGCGCCCATGGCGCGCTTCCGGTAATGGACGAAGTTCTAGCGGAGGCGAAACGGCGCGGTATCGAGGTCATTGCGGCGCCTACATTGGAAGTCTGTCAGCTGCTGGAGGAAGTGAAGAAGGGCCAAGCATATGCCATCCTGCATTGCACGTGCTGACCGGGGATTTGTGTTCAGTTAGGGAGGGCGCCCTAACAGCGTGGCTTCGCACTTTATTCCTGGCTTGAAGTAATCAGAATTCGCGGAAATCGCCCGCGTGCTCGTGTGGTTCGATCACGTTGCCTCGCTGAGTCGTACACGCGAATCACAGCATCTGACCAGCTGAAAAACTTGCCACATCCGATTGCGTTGTTGATTGCGTTCGGTTCGGCGTACCACAGCCGATCCAATGGCAGCGTATCGGAGATCAGATCGACGCCGCGATGATCGCGGCGGGCCCGGACTTCGTATAAACGCGGAGTTTCAAATTTCCTCCGAGCCGCCGTATTGAATGTCGGGTCATGGCTTGTGATCGGTTTCATGAAACAACACATCGTCCAGTTGGCGTCGATCAACCATTTCTCCGCATCGGCTGCATTTATAGAAATGCCTTTTCTCCACTTCGCTTAAAGTCTGCGGTATTCACAGTTGCCTGTTGTGTTCCGGTGAAATCACCGAACGACAAAGATAAATTCTGATATTTGATTTGGAAATGCTTACAATCCTTAGCAATGCTAAGCGTTTGCCAGCCGGCATCGGTCGGCGGACAAGAAAAACGAGAAGTCGACCATCCGAATTAGACAAAAGCTCTAATTGGCGGCGTCTTTATTAAGGAAGAGGGAAGAGAGAGAAGCGAAGAACAAAATCCTGAATCCAAACAGCGGACATTTCGCATCATAGGAGTAAGATGGAACACGCCGTCGCCGTCCCAAAAGCAGAACGTAAAATCGCTGAAAACGAAAATTTTCCGATCGCAGCGAAATCGAATGAATCAGATCAATCGGCTGACAACGAGCAACTTATGTCTCTAGAGATTGCATTGGTATGTGCTTTGCAACAACTCGTGAGCAAACCAGAAAACTGAAACCGAAAAAGTTCGGAATTTTAGCCGTCAACCTTCAATTCGACCCTTATCATTGTCCTCTGTGATCTTATTTACGCTCTCCTGAGTTTTGTTCCCGAGAATGACCGGCTTCGGCGCGCGCCGCTCGAGCCGATGAAGTTCGTGCGCCAGCAGAGCGATTGCTCGTATTGATTGCGGCGTTCGCAACTCTAATACCACAACCGGCCAAACGGCAGGCGTTTCAACGAGACCAACGCGGCCGCGATTCACGCTTCGAGAAAATCGTTGGAAGTACTATAGGATTTTGTCTGATTGGACAATCAAGCGGCCGAGGATTTGAAATCGGCGGCAGGTGCAATCGCTGGAGAGTATCGCGGTAAGGTTGAGCAAACCTGGGACGATGCCCAAGAAAGCAAACGTCCCTCCGCCGCTGCGAGCTCCGCGATCGCGCGTTTCGCATTGGAAAGGAGCAGGCGAAGAGTGATTTGCTCTTGCGCACCGTCAAGCTCGGCGCCCGTTTTCTGATGAACAAGATCTTTCACAGAATGCTCAACACGTGATAGCTCTTCTCCCTCGGTGTCAGCGCCTTACGAGCCGACTTGGTGAGCATAGAGCGAACGATTCATCTAGAAAACGACGACAGTTGAACCAACCCGCGACACCGGGGGGCGCCAAGGGAAGGACCCTTCTTGCTGCCCTTGCATTTGGCTTGGCCTTTCTGGTGATGACTACCGTCGCGATCATCGCCTGTGTTCCACCGGCCTGGCGCCACGCGGATCCCTGGAGGAGGCGGCGCTGTTGCGATCGCGGTAGAGCCGTGCGGAAATAGGCCAAAGGAAAAGTAAATCCCTGGTCGAAAAGTCTTGACATGCTCGCGCAATCCAAGATAAAAGCGAACCCGATCACGTCATGCGACGTTTCAACGAGTCTTCGGGCGGGTTGAAGGAAAAGTCCGCGGGGCTGGACGTTCGGGGGGACAGCGCCTAACACGATCTCGAGATCCAACTGAGTCCCTAGTCAGCGGAAGTGAGCGTCATGATATCGCGACGAATGGCAATCTTGGCAATCACCGCGGGAATCACGTTGTGGTGGATTGTGCAGGCGAATGGACTGCCTGAAACCTATCGGTCCGGTGTTACTGATTTATCCGGATACACCGGCAGCGACTCCTGGCAACATGCCCTCGCCATTCAGGCCGGAACGGTCAGCGAGATATTTTACGCGCCGGACCGGAGAAGTGGTTCGGTCGAGGTTGGCCGGGTGCCATCAGCTCTAGCGATTGCCAGCTATGTTGCTCGCGGGTTTCGGTCTCATAACGTCGTACTCGTGCTTCAAGACGATGGCGACGTAATTCAACTGTGGTTTCGTTCCGATGGCGACGTCGGAAGCCGTGTGTTGGGCCGCATTGATCGCGCAATCGACTTGGCGGGTTTTGAAGACGTGGACCTAACCCAGCATGCGCTTGTTCTCGACACAGACGGCGATTTGATTGAGTTCACATGGAAGCAGGGGGCCGGGACAGTGAGCCGGCAACAAATTACTAAGCTGGCTGGCGCCTTCCGGATCGGCGGCTTTCAGGCGGAAGACGACGGTCGCTTTATCGTGATCGCAGGAGATCAGAACGGGCGCATTCGCGAGGTATTCTATCGCGGAAAGGACGTTGGTGTGGGAGAACTTATCGGCCCGGGATTACCGCTAGCAGATGTTAGCGGCTTAGGTTTAGGCACTGCGCCCCTCTTCAGCGACATCAAAGCCAGACGTGTGGCCGGATTCGCCAGCGAAAACGGTTGGCGCCATGTCCTGGTCGGCACCAGCGATGATCGAATCCGCGAGTGGGCTTACAATCCGAGTCAGGAGCCGAGGGATCAGGAACTCCAAAGCCTGCCAAAGGCTACCACCACGGCGCGCTCCGCCGGCCCTATGGTAGCTTTCGAGCGTGTGGCAAAGCAGATTAGTCCGTCAGCAGCGGGACTGGTCTATGCAATCGCGGGCACCGAGGAGCTAAGTTATCTGGTTACCCAAAATGCTGGAGTATGGCGCTACTTCCCAGGTAGCACCTCCTGGCAATCACTGCCGGTGTCGCCGCGGTATTCCCAGAGTATCGCTGTCGACCCCAATGACGTACGGCATCTATTCGTGGGCGAGCGGGATGGTGATGCAGGCAAAGACGACAGCGAATTGAGCTTTAACTGGGCGGGCCTTTGGGAGTCGAATGATGCTGGCGAAACTTGGGAGTACGTACTTGATCCGCTGACTTTGGCTAATTCGTCAGCGCCGCTGTCGAAGTGCAATTCGCAAGCGGTACCGTCGATAATGCCCTTGAGCGACGGCGGGGCCTTGGTCGCCACACAGTGTACGATCCTACGACGGGAAGGGCGAAGCCCCGCGACGTTCAAGTCTTTGGACGGATTCTGGGGACTTGGGCCATTTACGGGCGTCGCCGTAACGGGCGTTTCCGGCACGAGCACGGCAACCCAAAATTGGATCTGGGCAAGCACTCCGAATGCGTTGTTGTGGTCTGATGACGATGGTGTAACGGCGCACCGCGAAGTGATTCCGAATGTAGCAACGGATCCGTTAGGCAATCCTCGGTCATTAAAAATCGGAGGCCCTCGTGGTGCCGGGTTCGGACTAGCGGCGTACGGGCCGCGCGCGGCAGTTGTGGTGCAGATGGAAGACCCTACTGCACTAAGTGATCGAATTGCAAGTCTAGAGTTCGATGTTGTCCAGCGGACGTGGGTGGTAGACCCAGTCGATGCCGGTGATGGGACTGGACTTGGTGGCCGACTATTCATCAAAGCGGAGCGTGCCGAGAGCTATACAAGTCGCACAGGATACTCGGACGCGCTCCTGTTGTCAGGAGCGCAAACGCT
Organism: Verrucomicrobiota bacterium; assembly: GCA_005887855.1. The sequence goes on from VBQB01000326.1 coordinate 5,770, forward strand.
ATTCTTGGGGATACCGCGCAGGAGCGGCGGACTATTACAGCCGGGAGGAGTCGCACGCAGAGGTATTGTGTGGCGTGCCGTCGCGGAGACGCCGTGGGGCCCAACCCCGCCTGATCACTACCTCCTAAATGCTCCGTCTGCTATTCATTGTGATTTGTGGGATGCGCACATTAGCCATCACCCTAGTGGTGCTGTCTTGCTGATTGCTTCCGACGGCGGTGTGGCGAGGTCACCGATTGAAAACGTCCTTTCGACCAGTGTTGGTGATTCTC
>VBQB01000327.1 GCA_005887855.1 Verrucomicrobiota bacterium
AAGCGCACGATTCGCGTGATCGCGTGGATGAACGAAGAGAATGGTTTGGCTGGATCAAAACAGTACGAGAAAGATCACGATAAGGAGATGTCGAACCATTTCGCGGCCATGGAAACGGATGGTGGCGCCGGCCATCCGCTTGGCGTCAACATCAAGGGAAAGCCAGAAGTGAAAAAGATGCTCGCTCCCGTCGCGGCGATTTTGCAAGAGTCAGGCGCGGGCATGCTGAATTTCGTCGAACATTGTGGCGCTGACATCGAGCCACTGGAGAAAGCCGATGTTCCCGCTTTCAGTCCGATTCAAGACAGCCGTTTCTATTTCAATTATCATCACACTGCTGCTGACACACTGGACAAAATCGTGCCGAAGGAATTGGCGGAGAATTCCGCAGTCCTCGCGGTCGTCACTTATGCACTCGCGAACATGGAACAACCGCTGCCTCGTTGATACTTGTAGAGGCGTGTATGACGCCGGCACCGGTGAGTAGAGCAACTAATGATCGCAAGGCACCGTTTCTTTCGCGGCTGGGGCGTTGGGTCGCGGAGCTGGTCTTGGTTTTTGTCGGCGTGTACGCAGCCTTTTGGCTGAACAATTATCAGCAGCACCAGCAGGATGCGAAACGCCGCGACCAAATCCTGGCTTCGCTCGAGCAGGAATTCCGCAAAGGTATCGAGAGCGGAAAAATTTCCGGAGCGAAAGAAGAACGACAAGCGGCCGAGTTCCGACGCGCGCTCGACGCCGATGAGATGCCGCCGCTGCATCCCTGTGTTTTTACCACGGACTATAGTCCGGGCGACATCGCCACGCTGCTTCAATCGGGCGGCGTTGAATTGCTCGACGTGAAAACGCTCATGGCCTTGCGGGAACTTGAATCCGTGATTCGCTGGGGCCTTAGCGACATGGCGCATTACCAAAAATTAAGCGACGAACTGATTGTGCCGAATCTCGATCAGAACATTTCCCTCTTTTACGATCCGGCCACCAAGAAATTGCGAAAACGTTTCGAGATATACCCACAAGCTCTAGTAGCTCTTGTGAAATTCGCTCACGACCTCGACCGAACCAAAACCGAGTTGGTCAAACAAATTCAAGCCGAACGGCAACGCGGCCGCTAGCATGAACTCAACAATCCGTAGCTTCGTTTTCGTTTTATCGAGCTTCGCAGCGACTTCTGTGTTTGCAGCCGATTATCCGGCGCCGACTGAGGGCGACTATACGATTCGCGATTTCAAATTTACTTCAGGCGAAACATTGCCGGAGTTGCGCCTCCATTACCGGACGCTGGGAAACCCGGAGAAAGATGCGCAGGGCAAAACGACCAATGCCGTTCTCATCATGCATGGGACGACTGGTAGCGGTGCGCAATTTATCCGCCCGGAGTTTGCCGGCGAGCTTTTCGGGAAAGGTCAGCCGCTCGATGCGACGAAGTTTTTCATTGTGCTACCGGATGCGATCGGTCATGGCAAATCGAGTAAGCCAAGCGATGGCATGCACGCCAAATTTCCGCGTTACGGTTACATCGACATGGTGGAAGCGCAGTATCGTTTGCTCAGCGAGGGACTAGGCGTAAACCATGCACGGCTTGTCATGGGAACCTCGATGGGTGGCATGCACACCTGGTTATGGGGCGAACTCCATTCGGATTTCATGGACGCGCTTATGCCCCTGGCGAGTTTGCCGACGCAAATTTCCGGACGCAATCGCGCCTGGCGTCGCATGATCATCGACGCGATCCGCAACGATCCGGATTGGCGCGATGGCGATTACGCAACGCAGCCGCCGAGTCTGCGCACCGCTATCGAGATGCTCTGGTTTATGAGCAGTAACCCGGTGCTCCGACAAAAAGAAGCGCCGACGCTCGCGAAGACGGATGAGGCGCTCGACAAGTTCGTCGCCGAGTATCTAAAAACGGACGACGCGAATGATGTGCTCTACGCAATCGAAGCCTCACACGATTACGATCCTGGTCCAAACCTGGAAAAAATCCGTGCGCCACTTCTGGCGATCAATTCTGCTGACGATTTGATCAATCCGCGCGAGCCCGGGATCCTCGAGCGCGAGATCAAGCGCGTGCCAAAGGGCCGTGCAGTGGTGATTCCACTGAGCGACAAAACGCGTGGGCACGGCAGCCACACTATCGCGGCGTTGTGGAAAGATCAGTTGCTGAAATTTCTCAAGGAAACAGAGCAGCAAAAAAACGAGTAAGCGATTGATCGCTCAGTTTGCTTGTTGACCGATCGGCCCCCTGCTCCAAGGCACAAGACGCACGCCTCTCGCACTTCGTAGCTCTTTCGGTCCTGAGAATTGCCGCAGAACCCCAGGAGCTTTGACCGTGAAAGTGTTCTTCAGTAGGTTCGCCGCTTAAATCATGTTCCACTCAAGTCAGATCATCATTTCGGCAATTGCAGCAATGTCGATGTTGGCGCCTTCACTTTCTGCCGAGCGGTCGTCCGCGTCGCAAAATTCCGCGGACTTCGACGTCATTATCAGAGGCGGTACGGTTTACGACGGAACCGGTGCCGAGCCGAAACATGCCGAC
>VBQB01000328.1 GCA_005887855.1 Verrucomicrobiota bacterium
GAATGCATGTTTTCCCAGAAACCCTTAGCTGCGGTTACGTCGCCTGCCAGTCATTTTCATCATCGCAGTGGCGATCTAATCTCCGATTCAATTTCGAACATCTAATCAATGTTCGGTGGATCGCACAGCGAGAACATAGGCGACGATCGCTTCGCGCTCCGCCGGTTTCAGACTCGCGCGATGCGACATGCTGTCAACGATTCCCGGCCAATCTTCGGTGCTGTAACGCCAGAGCACCGGCAGCGTGTGGCATTCGATGCAGCGATGGACGAAAAGCGTGCGGCCTTCGCGCAACATCGCCAGATCGACATGTTGTCCCTTTTTCGCGGTAGTCATCTGCGAAGTAACAGGCGGCACGTAGTTGGTCGATTCGCAACTGACCAATAAGCAAGCAAGCACGACGAAGATCGACACCTTCTTCATCTCAAAGACCTATTCCAAAAATTGTGCGCAGTTGGAAATCCGGCTCGCCCTGCGTGTCAGTCGCTTGCGCGAGAGCGGTGATCGTCACAAACCAATTTCGATGGCGATAAGAGACGTTCGGCCCGACAAAGAAATTTCGGATCTTTGCCGTGTCGCGCCACTCTGGAAATACAAATTCGTGCAGCAGTTCTATTCCCGCGGAAACGCGTGGCGAGATTTCATAGCTTGCACCAAGCGCTTGGCTAAATTCGCCTTCGCGTTCGGCCAGACCACTTCCTTCCCATACCGATTCAAGTGTTGCATTATAAGCGAGGATAAGTGGTCCAAAGTTTTTCTGGCTGATCAACTTCGATTCCAACTCGATCAGTCGATCACCTGCTCTTAGCTCTCCGTAGATCGACAGCCCGACAGGATCGACCACTGGGTTGGTCAAATTGTAGATCAACTCGATCGCCGTATCCGAATAGGTAAAGCCGGAATGTTCCGGATCGCTTTCGTAAAACCAGTCTGCGAGATAAATGCTTGCCTGGAACTTGTCGGTTACTCCAAATTCAAGTTCGTGGCGGAAATCGACCTGATCGAATCGGCCCGGCCCTGTGGCATGCCGCGATGTCATCCAGTTTTCCAGCTCCAGGCTGCCAGGCGCTGATGTATTGGCCTCATAAAGAAAGGTAAAGTGGCGCGCCCCACCAAAGGAGGGCAACACTGGTAAGAGTGCGGCTACGAAGATGGCGACGCGCAACGTAGGCTTCATTTGACTGCGAACGCTATCAGATCGGTTCGCGGACTGCTGCCGGTCAGTTGCTGTTTTTTAGCGCCTGCTTGCGCCAGCGCGCGCGCACCATTCCCGTTTTCAGCCGCTCCTACCAGGCTGTGATTCGTGTCTACGATGATGCAACGTGATCGAAACGCACCAGCACGCCGGCGACTTCAAGGAGTGGTGAAGGTTTGCTCAACCGGGTCGAGCACAATAGTATCCGAGCCAGTCGTTGAAAAATTGGTGAAAGGCGACGCTCCGAAGTTACTCGCCCCTTTTGATGCCTACGCTGTGAATTGTCCGTTGCAGTTCTTCACCGCTGACCCGCACGACATTGTAGCTGCTAGCCTCAGCCGCCCAGCTTCCGCTCTCATTAAGTTCGACCCAATGACCAGGCAGACGACTTCCAGTAAACGCGGGTATCCAAACCCAATTACGCCCTTTCTGCACGGTTGCTGATGCCCGCGACGCTGGCGCTGCCGCCAAATCAAAATTCAGTTGCGTCGGCTGCCCCAACTCGAGCGTTGTATTATTGATGGACGTTTTGACGGCACCCTTCACAACCAACGTGACTCGGTAATTGCCTGCCGGGAGACCCTCTAAGATGTAACGGCCGTTTACATCCGTCTTAACGGTTGTGAGCAGTCTCCCACCGTTTTTCGTTTCGATCCGGATATCCGCGCCTTCTACGGAACGCCCCTTGGCATCCTTGACGATCCCTTCCAGCACCGAGCTCGCAGCCCATGCGCTTGCGACAACAAGCATCAACCCAACAAAACCAATTCGAAGCGACTTTAGTAAGAGCATAAATAATATTCCTTTCACTTGGCTCTTACGAGCGCAGGAGCTTTGTCACAAGATTCAGTTAGCGAAATTCGACAAGGCCAGTTTAATTCCTCGAAACTTCTCGGTGTCGCATCATACGGCGATAGCGAGTTGTGAACGGCCGGGCATGCCAGTTTTGCTTTGGGATACGTGATTCCATTATTTTTTGATAATACACGTGCAAACTGAACACTAATTCGCGGAAGAGGGCGGTTGGGGTTATGTCCGATAGAAAATCGCTTCTGAATAAGAGACGGCGACGTTCAGTCATCGCGTTTGAAATGATTCGGCTCGACCGGACCGCGCCTGAACCACTGCACGAGCAACTATACCGCCAAATCCGCGATGAGCTGAGATCGGGCAGTTTTACCGACGGCGCGTCTCGGCTTCCTTCCTCTCGAGCTCTGGCCGTCGACTTGAGTATCTCAAGATTGACAGTTAACCTCGCATTTTCGAAGCTCTACGGCGAAGGCTATCTGCGCTCGAAGGCCAGATCGGGAACGTTTGTAGCGCATCCGCTCCCTGAAACTTTTTTGACTGCTGACAAACCGAAAGCGTATCGGCTAGTCGGGCATCGACCTCGCATCTCCGGCCGGGCAAGAGCAATTCCGGATCAGCGCGTAGGGAAACAGTTTGATCTCGGAGCGGTGGGCGCCGGAGCAGGTGTCTCCTTAGTTCCCGGACTTCCAGCAGTCGATGAATTCCCCATCGACATTTGGGAACGGCTCAGATCGCAGGTGCTCGCACAAAAGGGTGCCCATCTACTGCGCCATGCATCGAGTCGTGGCGACGCGGATCTGCGCAAAGCAGTTGCCACTTACCTGTGCGATTTTAGAGGCGCACGCTGTCATCCGGATCAAATCCTGATCGTCGGGGGGATGCAGCAGGCGATGCTAATCAGCGCCATGGCGCTGCTGGACCCGGGCGAGGCCGTGTGGATTGAAGATCCTGGTTTTCATCAGGCGCGGAGAGTCTTTATTTTAGCGGGCGCTAAAATAGTTCCGAAGCCGCTGGATCAGGAAGGAATTGTGATCGGGCGATCGCCAAAAGAAAATCAGCCAAAAATTATCCACGTAACACCTTCGCATCAGTACCCG
>VBQB01000329.1 GCA_005887855.1 Verrucomicrobiota bacterium
GAGGCCGGTGACTTTCCAGCCGTAATACTTGCGATAAATGTCGATAATTGGGAGCACGAGCAGGTCGGCGTAAATGAACGCGATGACGCCGCCAAAGCTGATGCCGCCGTTCCAAAGCACTGCAGCCAGCGGAATGTTGCCAACGGAACAGACGAATGAAACAACCGCGACGGCCGGTCCCACGACTGGCCCCCAAAATTTTCCGGCGACCGGATGCGACACCAGGAAAAATTCCTTCCAAAAATCGTTCGGCACCCAGGCAGCGAGCGCGCCCGCGATGAGTAAACCGCCGACTATATCTTTCCATACAGCAAGCAAATCCATGACGAAGTAGTGACTTGTAGCTGTGAAACCATCCTTCGAGGTGATGCGCTGCCAGAACGAGCCTGCGGTCACGCTCATGTCCATTTCGGCGTGGCCTTCCATTTTGCCTTTGAGTCCCTTGCCCGCTTGTGTGCGCGCTTCGGCCACGAGCTTGCGCGACAAAAATAGTCTGAACAGCAGCGCCATCAGGATAACCATTAACGGCCCGCCGACGAACTCGGCGGCAGCAAATTGCCACCCCATCAGCACAATGATGATGACGGTCAGCTCGGCGACTAAATTGGTGGAGGCAAGCTCGAACGCCATCGCTGCCGTAAAGTTGGCGCCTTTGCGAAAGATCGACCGCGCCAGAGCTACCGCCGCGTAGGAACAGGAGGATGACGCCGCGCCGAGACCGCATGCAATGGCGAGCGATTTCGGAGAATCATTCGGCAATAGTCGTGTCATTTCACTTTTAGAAACGACCGCTTGCACAACGGCAGACAAGCCAAAGCCGAGAATGAGTGGCCACAAAATTTCCCAGAACATGGCGAAGGCCATCCAGAGGGCGTGACCAAGAGGAGTAACGAGATCCATGTCACCGCGTCGCAGCGCCGTGGCTATAAGCGCTGCACATTTATGAGATGGCTTGCAGCGTCATGCCGCCTTCGCGGTTTCCATGTCTTCGGTGTATTTACCGAAGCGTGCTTTGCTGTTGCACCACGCGCGGTGATGGAATGCCTGTTGCGCCTTGGCCACATTCGCCTGATCACCCTTCCAAGCTTTGAGCACTGGGGCTTGTAGTGCGCGCCCGTAGGAGAAACTCAATTGCCAGGGTAGGCCAAGCAGTTGATTCATTGCGTTGAGATGCTCGGTGGCTTGCTGATCAGTCTGCCCACCGGAGAGAAACACAAGACCGGGAACAGCGGCAGGAACCACGCGTTTCATGCAACGCACTGTGGCTTCCGCCACTTCCTGTACCGAAGCCTGCTGCGGACATTCTTTTCCTGAAAGAACCATATTCGGTTTCAGCAGCATCCCTTCCAGAGAAACACGGTGCTCGTACAGGGCGTGGAAGACGCGTTCCAGCGTCTGCTGTGTGACTTCGAAATAACGCTCAATAGTGTGCGCGCCATCCATGAGTACTTCCGGCTCGACGATCGGCACCAAATCTCCTTCCTGACAAAGCGCCGCGTAGCGCGCCAACGCTTCGGCATTCGCCGCAATGCATGTATACGTGGGAATATTATCGCCGATGCTGATGACGGCACGCCATTTGGCAAAGCGTGCCCCCAGTTTCCGATATTCCGCCAGCCGCTCGCGCAGCCCGTCTAGACCCTCGGTGATTTTCTCGCCGGGGAAATTTGCCATCGGCTTAGCGCCTTTGTCCACTTTGATGCCAGGGATGATGCCCTGCTGCTCCAGCGCTTCAACGAACGCGCGCCCGTCGCGAGTTTTCTGGCGAATCGTCTCATCGAAGAGAATTACGCCGCTGATAAATTCGCCTACGCCGCCTGTGGTAAATAATACATCCCGATATGCGCGGCGGTTTTCTTCGGTCGAAGCAACGCCGATGCTCTTCAATCGCTTTTCGATCGTCCCCGAGCTTTCGTCCGCCGCCAGGATTCCCTTGCCGGGTGCGACCAGCTTTCTCGCTATAGATTCCAAATTTTCATTTTTCATTGCTCTGTCCTTACAAATGATTTTCGCTGTTCTCCATAATGACAATTAACATATCGCTCGCAACCTTGAAAGGTTTCGCGATTGGCCGAAGGCCCGTTGCAAAGAGCGATCTAAAACATCTCGTGCTCGTAATCCTGATCATACTCCCCGAGCGCGAGCAGGAGCACGAGTAAAAGAAGCAAGCCGCTGAACGCTTTCCTTCGACGCGCGGTCTAACTTGTGCTATACGAAAATCAATGTTGAGCAGGATCATTATTTCAACGGCCACGGCCGCCGCGCTTTTCACGGCTCCGGTGGGTCTCGCCGCGCGATCATGCATCCTCTCCAACGTGCCAAGTCAAAAAGCTTGTCAACCAAGTTGCTGCGCCAACAAAACCTGTTGCGCGACATCGCCAAAGAACACAGCGTCACCATCGCAGCCGCTCGCAAAAGCTGATTCCGGTCAACAACTGAGCGCAACCTGTTTTGGCGCCGCGCTGTCTTTGTCAAGTTGTGAAGTCGGAGCTGAGCAGTTCCGCTGCCAGGCTGCATCACCGTCGACGCACTCGCCGCCGCCGCGGCTGGCGCTGCTTTGCACGTTTCTCATCTGATCCAGAGACGCTGACGCTCGGGGTGTGCCCATTCATCGGCACGCCTGGTCTTCAACCGTTCTCTTGGATCAATGAAAACAGCTTACTCTTTACTATTTAATTTAATCTTAGCTTTAACTTTTCGGACTGCGCAGGCCGGAGATAACGACAGTGCAGTTCGAGAAAGCCGACTTTCGCTCGATGAGGTGACGAGCGTCGTCCTCGCAAATAATCCGGCAATCAAAGCGGCGCAGGAGAAATGGCAGGCAATGAAGGCGCGCGTGCCGCAAGCCGCCGCGTGGGAGGATTTGAGGGCGGAGGCGAGGTCGCGCGTTGGGCGCTACGTCTCGATCCCGCCGAACGCGTTCACGGATCAAAGCTTCATGCTCCAGCAGGAAGTTCCGATTTCAGGAAAAAATTTGAGCCGGGCGCGAGCAGCGACTGCCGAAGCCGGCGCTGCCTTCGAGGATTTTCGGCGAACACAACTCGACGTACTCTCGCGCGCCCGCGCGGCCTTTCATCGGCTGGCGAATGAATATGCGCAGCTCGAAGTAAACCAACGCAACGCCGACCTACTCAATCAGTTCGCCGAAGTAAACCG
>VBQB01000113.1 GCA_005887855.1 Verrucomicrobiota bacterium
GTTGTATACTTCAAAACACGCGCCGATAATCGCGTAGCTTTCTTTTTTAAATATAATTTCTGTCATCTGTATTTGCGTCAATTCGCGTAATTCGCGGGTTTAGAATTTCAAAGCGCTGATGTCTTTGACGTCGGTGGTTCGCCGTGCGCGAAAGAGCGCGACGATAATGGCGAGTCCTACGGCGACCTCAGCCGCCGCGACCGTGATGATAAAGAAAACGAAGACCTGCACGTTGTAATCAGGCAAACCAGTAGGTTGAACGCGAGATCTTGAGAAGGCGACGAGCGATAGATTTGCCGCGTTCAACATCAGCTCCAGCGACATCAGAATGATGATGAGATTGCGGCGCACCATCACGCCGGCGAACCCGACGGCGAAAAGAACGCCGCTGACAAGGAGATAATCGCCGAGCGTGATCATGCTATCGAGGTTCGCGTTGGCTCAAAATGACAACGCCAATCGTCGCCACCAGCACAAGAACGCCGATGATTTGAAACGGCAGATTGTAATTCTCGAAAAGCAACGACCCAACGTTGCGGACATCGTCGGTTGTCGATCTTGCCAGAGGAGGAAAAGTTTGTCCGGCAGATTTAAGATGGCCGATTACATAAAAAATCTGGATGAGCAACGCGAGCGCGACGGCGATTCCGCCCGCCGAGGCCAGCCAGTTAATGTGGCGTCCTTCTTCAGCGCGAAGATCGAGAAGCATGATGATAAAAAGAAAGAGCACCATCACGGCGCCGGCATAAACCAGGACTTGAATGATGCCGATGAAGTAGGCATCGAGCGACATGAAGAGCGCGGCGAGCCCAAGGAACGAAACGACGAGACTCAGTGCGCTCGCCACCGGATTGCTGTTGATGACCACAGCGGCGCCAAAGATCAACATCAAAAGCGCAAAGATCCAAAATAGGAACGGAGGCATGACGGCGCGCTAATGGAGTAATGGAGCCATGGACTAGTGGACTATCGAATTCTCTCCGACCGGCACTCGATTTCTCCAATACTCCAGAACTCCAATCTGCTTCATTTCTTCTCGTTCCATTTCACAACAACGCCGTGCATTACGCCGCCGATTTTCAGCAGCTTTTCCTTGTCATGCACCATATCTGCCCGCGTGAATCCAGTGATGGCGTAGTCTTTGCGCAGAAAAATCGCCTGCTCGGGACAGACCTCCTCGCACATTCCGCAGAAAATGCAGCGGATCATGTCGATATCGAATTCCTCGGGGTATTTTTCGACTTTGGCGAAGCGGTCCGTCGAAGGAATTTCGCCTGGAATAATTTTGATTGCGCGCGGCGGACAAATAAATTCGCATAGCTGACAAGCCACGCAGCGCACATGACCGTCCGAGTCTCGTACGAGCGCGGGTGCCCCGCGGTAATGGTCCGGCAGGCTACTATCCCATTTTTCTTCGGGATATTGCATCGTGACCTTCGTGCGTCCGAGCAGCATGTTTTTGAAATGCTTCAGGGTGATGGCAAGGCCGGCGACGATTGCAGGGAGGTACATTCGCTCGCGCCAGTTGAGCTTTGGTCGTGAAACGGTAACGGTCATCTTAAAACCGCCCACGAAACAAGCGAAGGAACACGAAAACCTTGGTCAAATCATTCACGAAATTTTTTCGTGTCATTTTGTGTGTTTAGTGGGCAAAAGCTAAAATCCCGGCAGCGATGAAAATGTTGACGAGTGCGATCTCGAAAAAGAAGAGCCAGCCGAGCCGCATGAGTTGATCGTAACGAAAACGCGGCAGCGTCCAGCGAACCCAGATAAAGAAAAAGAGTAGCGCAGTTACCTTCGCGAAAAAGGTGACGATGTTAAATAAACCTCCCATCACGCCACGCCAGCCCGGTGCGGATCCATCGATAAGGACCCAGTGAAATCCGCCATACAAAGATGGAAGCGGCAGATGCCAGCCGCCAAAAAACAAAGTTACGATGATAGCCGAGCCTGTGATCATGGCTGCGTATTCGCCGAGAAAAAAGAGCGCGAACTTCATTGACGAATATTCTGTGTGGTAACCACCGGCGAGCTCCTGCTCGGCTTCGGGAAGATCGAAAGGCAATCGATTCGTCTCGGCGAAAATAGCGATCGCAAAAACGAGGAATGAAATGAGCATGGGAATTGCGAGCAACCACTTCCAAGGATTCATCCAGTCGCCGATAAAAGGTGCGATCATCCAGCCGTGCTCAATTTGATAGCGGACAACGCTGGTCAGGCGCAAATTTCCGACGAGCAAAAAAATTGGAATGACCGCCAGTCCAAGCGACAGCTCATAGGAAATCATTTGCGAACTGGAACGCACACCGCCGAGGAATGGATATTTGGAATTGGACGCCCAGCCGGCGAGAACAATCCCGTAAACCCCCAATGAAGCGATGGCGAACACATATAAAATTCCGACGTTGATGTCCGCGATCACCATTGGAACGCCGAAAAGCGTGCTGCCAAATGGAACGACCGCGATCGTGATGATTGCCGGCATCATCGCAAGACATGGAGCGAGCCAGTAATAAAACGTGTTTACGTGGCGCGGACTGAAATCTTCTTTCAGCAGCAATTTGAAAATGTCGGCAATCGGTTGAAAAAGACCTGCAGGACCGACCCGATTTGGACCCCTCCGATCCTGAATAAATGCGCTGACGCGCCGTTCTGCGTAAACGCTGTAGGAGACCATCGGCAGGATCACGAGGAAAAGGATTCCGACGATCTTGAGTAGCGACGTGATGATCAGAAAATAATCCATCTCGATCTCCCAGCTCTAGTGTGTTGTAACAGGCGCAGCTTTACAACGACCGATCTTTTACAGAATTTCGACGGCTGATCAGCCAAGGCCGCAGCGCCTGCTTTCGCCAGCGGATAACACGCGGCGTGTCACCAGGGTCCACATCAAGTGCGCTGAAGCAGCGCACACGACACCACTGAGGGCTGCAGGTTGGATGGCAGAGCCTAACGCCCTGGCGGTCTTTCCGATTCCGCTTTTTCGATATCTTTCGCCGCAGGATCGACGGGCGGAGCAGGGGATTCGTGCGCTTGCTCGATTTGCACGCCGAGGTCGCCGATTTTGCTCAAGCTCAATCCGGCGAATTGTGGAACGGCTTCTGCCATCTGCCGAAAAACATCTTCGATCAAATAGATGCTGTTATGACCGGAACACGCCTGGATCAAGTCGCGCAAGATTTCCCAATCGTCCCGCGCTTGGCCCGGTGCGCGCACGGCGCGATTGAGCCGTTGCAGACGGCCTTCGCCGTTGATCATCGAGCCACGCTTTTCCGCGAAGGTAAACGAAGGGAACACCACCGTCGCATATTCCGTCGCAGCGTTTGACAGAATGTCCATCACGATGAAGGCCGGGAGATTTTCGAGGTCTCCCGCCGAAATTCCCAATCGCATCGGGTTTTCGCCGAGGGTGATCAATACTTTGACGCGCCCAGAACTCACGGCCTCCGCGATGGTGGGTAATTTCGCGCCTGGCTGCGAGGTTACGCCGAGCAATTGAGCGCCGTTCGTGTTCGGGTTGCGATCTTCGCTCAGGAGAATGTCATCGCCGGGACCCGTGCGCGGCACGATGTCGATCAACTGAACGTCGAGCGTCTTCGCGAGTTGCCGCGTCAGCCAAAGTTCTTCATTGGTCATCCGGCCCGAAGCGATGATCGCGATTTCCGGGCCTGAGAACTGTTTCAACTGGAGCGCCGCTTGCGCGATCACGATTTGCCAATCGGCGGCGACAAGTTTTTTATTGGAGACGATCTGTGGCTCGAGCAATCGTCGTTCCGATTGAATATAATCGAAGTTGAGGCGGCCGTAATCGCACATCCAGCACGAGTTCACCGCATCGTTCTCCCGCGGGGTCTGCCGGTAAATGACATCTTCGCGCGTGCCAATGATTGTGTTGCAGCCAGTGGCACAACTCGTGCAGATACTTTTTGTTTCTTTCAAAAACCAGACACGCATCTTAAAACGAAAGTCGGTCGAGGTGAGCGCGCCGACCGGACAAATATCGACGGTGTTAAGGGAATAATTGTTCTCTAGCTGGTTGCCGGGATGCGCGGTCAACACGGTATAACTGCCGCGATCGACAAATCCGAGCACGTCATCCTTCGCAATTTCCTGGCAAAACCGAATGCAGCGCGAGCAGAGAATGCAGCGCTCATCATCGAGAGTAACGCGTGGCCCGAGTACCACGTTTTTCGGTTTCTTTACTTTGTTCTCGAGAAACCGCGACTCACTCGTGCCGTACTCCACGCTGAATTCTTGCAAGCGGCATTCGCCAGCCTGATCGCATATCGGACAATCCAGCGGATGATTGATGAGCAGAAATTCCATTACGCCGCGCTGACACTCCTTCACCAACGGCGAATTCGTACGCACGCCCATGCCTTCGGCGACATCCTGTGCACAGGAAATTTGCGGACGCGGCATCCAGTTGATCACGGGTTTGCCGTCGGGGCCCAGCTCAGGTTTGCGGTCAGGACCGAGCCTGGGCATTCCCATCTCGATCAAGCACATCCGGCAATTGCCCGGTGAACTGAGCTTCTTGTGATAGCAATAACGTGGCACGTAACTGCCTGCCTGTTCGCACGCCTCGATTACGCGCGTGCCCTTCGGGAATTGATGCCACACGCCGTCGATCTGGACGTTGAACATCTGCGGCGATGACACTGGATCGGCCATTATCTTTTCGTCATCGCGCCCATGCTCTTGATCGTAATCGAAAAATATCGATCACGATCACGAGTATGAGCACGAGCAAGAGGTTTCATCTTCAGATTGTCCCCGCGGCGCCGGCTTTTTCCCAGCCCGGATCGTGGGCGAGGGGAGCAGTGGCAATCTTATCCTCTTCAATCAGTTCGCCGGGCGTGTATTCAGGGGGAAGTGGCGGTGGCATTGGTTTTTTGGCGCGCTCGGCAAATTCTTCCCGGAATTTCTCGACAAAACTTTGCGTCGGCCACGCGCATGCTTCGCCAAACGCGCAAATCGTACGGCCGGCGATGTTGTCGCCAATGGTTTTGAGTGTCTTTGGATCTTCCGTTACGCCCCCGCCAAGCAACATGCGGTCGGTTATTTTTTTCATCCAAAGCGAGCCTTCCCGGCAGGGCGTGCATTGGCCACAGCTCTCGTGCGCATAGAATTCGTTGATGTTATTGAGCGTCCAAACCATGTCGCGGGAATCGTCGAGCACGATCACACCGCCGGAACCGGCCATCGAACCTGCTGCGGTGAGCGAATCGAAATCCATAGGTATGTCATCGATCGACATCTCGCGTTCGATGGTCGATCCATCGGGTTGCTTTTGCTTGAGTTTGAATCGCTCGTCCGCTCGCAAGACTTTGGCTGAGCTCCCACCGGGGATCACCGCCTTCAGTTTTCGCCCGGGTTTTAATCCGCCAGCCATTTCGTGGACCAACTGACCCATGGTCACTGCGCCAACTTCGATTTCAAAATAACCGGCTCGCTGCACATCGCCGCTTACACAAACGATGCGCGTTCCGGTGTTATTCTGCCGTCCCAGTCGCGCATACTGTGCGCCACCCATCGCGATAATGTGTTTCACGTGGCAAAGTGTTTCGACGTTGTTCACGATTGTCGGGCACATGTAGAGACCAAGCACGGCAGGAAAATAAGGCGGCTTAATGCGCGGATAACCGCGTTTGCCCTCGAGTGATTCGATCAAGCCAGTTTCTTCGCCGCAAATGTAAGCGCCGCCGCCGCGATGAATGTAAACCTCGACATCGAACTCGGAGCCGAGAATGTTCTTGCCGAGGAATTTGCGCTCCCGCGCTTCTTCGATGGCGCGTTCAAGGATTTTCGCGCCTTCGGGGAACTCGCCTCTTATATATATGTACGCCGTCCGGGCGTTCAGCGCGAAACAGGAGATCAGAATTCCTTCGAGCAGTTGGTGCGGATCTTCGTGGATGATATATCGGTCTTTGAACGTGCCCGGCTCGGACTCATCCGCATTGCAGATCAAATAGACCGGCTTCTTCTCATCGGGCTTGATGAAGCTCCACTTCACGCCGCACGGAAATCCTGCGCCGCCACGCCCGCGCAACCCGGAGGTCTTGACCTCATTGACGATCTCGACGCGCGACATCGTAATTGCCTTCCGCAATTGTTCGTAACCGCCATCACGCAGGTAGGTATCGATGTCGATCCTCCAGTCGTCGCGTCCGATATTTTTAAAAATCAGGCGACGTTCGAGCGGATGAGGAGATGTTTGACGTTTGATGTTTGATGTTTGACTTCGGAGAAGCTCCAGCACGGACTCGGCGCGTACATTCTCGCGTAGGTTTTCGCCGATCATGCACACGGGCGCAGTGCCGCAACTTGCCAGGCATTCGACAAACTCGATGCTGTAATTTCCATCAGGGCTCACCGAAATGGGATTGTGCATTCCATCGCTCTGACGGTGTCGCTCAATTCCAGCCGCCCCGCATAAGTTTTCCATCAGCTGATAACTACCTGCCATCGCGCAACTGAGCGTACGACAAACACGGATATGGGTTTTGCCGGCAGGCTCCGGGCGAAACATCGGATAGAATGTGACCAGTTCGAAAATATTGATCGGCTGCAATTGGAGTTTCGCGGCGATCCATTGCACCCCTTCATCGCTGATAAAGCCGAAGTGTTCCTGCCACAAATGCAGCAGTGGCATCGCCGCGCTTCGCCGGTGATCCTTCGGATAACGCGCGATCGCCGCATCCGTTTTGCGCTCCAACTCGGCGGGAACGCGTGTGCTCGTCGAGTCCACGAAAGCGGAAGACTAGTCGGACAACGTGCTGTCTTTTGACTGCACTTTATCGTCTTTAAAAACGATCGTCACCGTGTCTTTGCCCTGGCGGTAAACGTAGGTCGTTTTTTTCATGATAACGAAATCCTCGTTGTTGATGGAAGTGGCGGGGCCAAGGATCGATTCCACCTGCTTTTTCGACATTCCCTCGGCCACCTCATCGACGTTCGCTTTCGTGATTCGCTTGCCTGGAGTGCATGCACTCAAACCAACCAAACTCAAAGCGAGGAGCGCTGTGATCGAGATTCGCCGCATTGATCTAAAGATCGACATATTCATCTGTCGCATTCGCCCATGACGAAGTCCAGACTGCCCAGCACAGCGGGCACGTCGCTCACCATGCAGCCTGGCAAAAGCTCGGGCAGGATGCTTAGGTTCACAAACGATGGTGCGCGAATTTTCAGCCGGTACGGCACGCCGCCGCCCTTGCTGTTAATGTAAAAGCCGAGCTCGCCTTTTGGATTTTCTGCCGCGAAATAAACTTCGCCCGGCGGCGCGTCGAGTCCTTCCGTCACGACGATGAAATGATGGATCAACTCTTCCATCTTCGTCATGACCTGCGATTTTGGCGGCGTCATGTTTTTCCAATCCGCAACGTTGATCGGTCCGCTTGGGAGTTTATCGATCGCCTGGCGCAAGATGCGCACGCTTTGCCGCATTTCTTCGATTCGCACCAGATAGCGATCGTAACAATCTCCCGCGCTCCCGATCACGACATCGAAATCGTAATTCTCGTAGTCGAGGTATGGATGTTTGCGCCGCAAATCATGTTCGATCCCGCTACCGCGCAAATTCGGACCGGAGAGCGCATAGGCAATCGCGCGATCCTTCGGAATGATGCCAACATCCCTTGTTCGATCGACAAAAATGCGATTGCGCGTGAGCAATTTGTCACACTCATTGAGGCTCGGAATAAATTCATCGAGGAACTTTTTGAGCTGCGGGATGAAACTTTCGGGAAGATCACGAATCTGTCCGCCCACGCGGGTGTAGGACGTGGTGAAGCGCGCGCCGGTCAACAGCTCGAAAAGATCATAGAGTTTTTCGCGCTCGGTGAACGTGTAAAGAAAAACCGTCATCGCGCCCAAGTCGAGAGCCATCGCGCCGAGACCGAGCAAGTGTGACGAGATGCGCGATGTTTCGCAGCAAATCGTCCGAATGGCTTTTCCGCGCGCCGGGATTTCCCAGCCCATCAATTTTTCGACCGCAAGCGCGTAAGCGACGTTGTTTGAAAGCGGCGCGAGATAATCGAGTCGGTCCGTGTAGGGCACGAACTGGTTGTATTGCATGTTCTCGGCGATTTTTTCGTCGCCGCGATGCAGAAAGCCGATGTCTGGCGTCGCTTTTGTGATGATTTCGCCGTCAAGCTCGAGTACGAGGCGTAAAACTCCGTGCGTCGCCGGATGTGACGGCCCCATGTTCAGCACCATCTTCTCACCGATGTCGTCATCGGGATGCCGCAGTTTTGCGTCCGCCGCGACTACTCGCGTCACCGGATCCGGTGATTCAATCTCGCGTGTCGTGAAGGGCATAACAAGTTTGACTACGCTCGCGGCAGAGGATAAGCGCGCAAGCGTAATTTCCCATTCACGTCTTCTGGGAGCACAGGCTGCTACCCTGTAGTTTGCGGCAGCTTTGCCGCGAACAGCTAACGAAACGACTTGATTCCCCGCAGCTGTGGTCGGCGCAGCGGCCGACTGTTACAGGCCAGCGGCCTGTGCTCCCCCGAAACACAATGCGCTCGCGTCAGCATGTGAAGCGCGTTAACTACTCTGCGCGTATGGCACAAAAAAAGATTGCGCTGCTCTTTGCCGGCCAGGGCGCGCAGACCGTTGGGATGGGACGCGATTTAGCGGAGCAATTCCCTGTGGCAGCGGATTTGTTTCGGCAAGCGGATGAAATTCTCGGACGGAAGTTGAGCGATATTGCGTGGAGCGGTCCTATTGAAGAATTGACCAAGACTTCGAACTGTCAGCCGGCGCTTTATGTTCACGGACTCGCCTGCTTGTCGATCTTGCGCGAGCTGGCTGGCAGTTTTCCGATTGGAGGTAGCGCCGGTCTGTCGTTAGGCGAAATGACTGCGCACGCCGCTGCCGGTACGTTTGACTTCGCCATCGGACTCAAGCTGGTGCAAAGGCGGGGCGAATTGATGGATGAAGCCTGCGCCGCGACCAACGGAGCGATGGCAGCAATGATCGGCGGGGATGAAGCCGCGGTGCGCGCGCTGGCCGCGGACGCAGATGTCGATGTTGCAAACATCAATGGGCCGGGACAGATCGTGATCTCCGGTGAGAAAGCAAAAGTGGAGATCGCGGTCGGCCTGGCCAAGGAACATGGGATTCGGCGCGCGACCCTACTCAACGTGGCGGGCGCGTATCATTCGCGTTTGATGGAAGGCGCCTACCAAAAGCTGGGCGCGGTGCTGTCCCACGTCCCGGTGCAACCGCCGCGTTTTCCTGTGATTAGCAACGTGACCGGCGCTGAAGCGACAACCCCGATTGAAATTCGACGCACGTTGCAGGATCAGGTCACGGGCACCGTGCGCTGGCTCGATTGCATGGAGCGACTGGCCGAGCTTGGCTGCGATTTTTTTATTGAGTTGGGACCGGGCGGCGTGCTTGCTGGCTTATTGAGACGAACACGCAAGGACGTGGACGTGATGGGCGTCAGCGATTTCGCATCTGTGCAAGCGTGTGCTGAGAAACTGCGCGGCGGCTAGCGGAGGAAATCTTCCGATCAAAATTTCACTGTCCGGAACGGCCGGGGAGACAGGTCACGGTGAATCGTTTCGAGGAGTGCTTCGGCCTCTACTTGTCTGCCTGAAGAACTATCTCGCGGATGATCGTACGACGCGGCAGGGAAGACGTTGATTCGTTGACATACTCGTTGATATAGAACCGACGCCCATATGGAGAAGACGCAATTCCGTTGGGGAAAGAGAGCCGCGCCTTTGCGCCCGCTCCATCCACAATCCCGTGTTCGCCATTACCAAGGATACGCTTGACGGTTCCATCTAACCTTACTTCGTAAATGGCGTGCGATTCATGCGCGGTGACATAGAATCGATCCTCCTTGAAGCATAAGTGCCCCAACCCCTTTTCGGATACTGTCGCGAAGGGCGCGACAACACCCCTTGGATCGATCTTCAGCATCTTGTTGTCTCTGTAGTTGACGACATAGAGGTTTCCCTCGCGATCGAAGGCGATGCCATTTGGACAACGGAGAAGATCGCTTTTGGCGAATGGCGAAACGGTGCCATCGCGCGCAATCCTGGCGATCGAATTGCCGCTGCAGTTTGCGACGTAGATATCGCCCGTTTGCCTGTTGACCGCTACGCCAACAGGGCCGCTCAGGCCGCTGGTGACGAATGGCGTCGTTTGACCTTTTCGATCAATCCTGGTGATTCAATTGCCGTAGAAATCCGATTGCAGGAGGTTGCCTTCGTTGTCGATCGCGTTTCCGGATGCGCCGTAGAGGTCCGACGCAAAGACGTGACGCTCGCCTTCCGGCGTGATCTTCCAGACGAAATCGCCAAAGTCTGCGACATAGATGTTCCCGACGAGATCGGTCGTTACACCACCGGTGCTGTGGCCGTTAATAACACCAGTAAGCGAACGGATTTCCGTCTCTGCGCGTGCAGAAACCGCCGCAAAGAGTAGCGCCAACACGAACCATGGTGCGCGACTGCGTCTCGTGGGGACGATGATGGGACCGATCATCGAACGCATCGTGCTCTCCTATGCGTGCAGCCACGAGCCGTCAAGTTCCTCGTAAATGCTTACCTCTCTTGCTCTCATTGGAATGCAAGACGTAACAGCTAACGCATTCTGCGATTTCATTATCTCTGGCCGACCTTACTTGTGCTTCGCTTATTCCCTCGGCCGGATTTTTCAAAACCGCTCAGAGCCTCATCAATTGGCGCGCATTCAGTTTCACTTTCTTCCTCCTGCTCCTGATCAGTCTGCTCTGGAAGTGACGCTTGCTCTGCCCTACAGCTGGTGGCGATATCGTGACGAGGCAATGATCGGCCTGAAGATCGGTGCTTGGTCCGACTTACCCATCGAACCGATCTGCGTCTGGATGGCTGTGACCTCCACAACCGTGATCGTCTACGCGCTGATCAAAATCTGGAAAGCGCTCGGCATACGGGCCCTCTCGGCGTTCTTTGGGAACGCCCGACGTCAGACGTGGTGAACCGTACCACAACAAGGTTGCCGGTCTTGTCGGCCCTGCCATAGTTTGTCCGGATGAGCATTCAAGAGCGCATCGATTCTGATCTGAAGGATGCAATGCGGGCCAAGGACACGACGAAACTGGGGGTTCTGCGTATGATCAAATCAGCGTTGAAATACGCTGCGATCGCGAAATCTGACGCAGAAGCCGAGCTGAGTGAGGCCGAAGCGACGCAGGTCATTCGCAAGCAAGCCAAACAACGCCGAGATTCGATCGAGAGTTTTGAAAAAGGCGGTCGCGCCGTATTACAAAGGCGCAGATGGGTGCGGTCATGAAAGCGTTGCAAGCGAAAGTGGCGGGTCGCGTCGATGGCAAGACGCTGAGCCAGGAAGTGTCACGGCAGTTGTCGTGACGTGTTGAAGAGACGAAGGGTTGAAGCGATGAAGCCATTTGGCGATTCAACGTTTCAACATTTGAACGCTTTAACCCTTTAACGCTTCAACACTTTAACAATGCTCAGTGCCATCATCGTCGCAGCGGGCAGCAGCCGGCGCATGGGGTTCAATAAATTGTTTGCGGCAATCGCGGGGAAACCGGTGATTACGCACACCATTCGTGCATTCGAGCGCGCCAGTTCTGTTACCGAAATTATCGTCGTCGCGTGCGAAGAGCGACATGACGAAATTAAAAAGATCGCCGCCAATGAAAGCTTCAAGAAAGTCCAATCGATCATCGGTGGCGGCGAACATCGACAAGATTCTGTCAGTGCCGGTTTGGATCACCTGAACGTCGACGCGAAATATGTCGCAGTGCATGACGCCGCGCGTCCGTTGATCACTGCAGAACAAATCGAGCGCGTCTTCGTGCAATGCCACGCGCACGGTGCCGCTGCCTTGGCTGAGCCAATTAACGACACGATCAAACGCGTCGATGTCGATCCATTCGGCTCACGCTCAGGACAAGTTCTTGTCGTCGCCGGTTCCGTGGATCGACATCAACTTTATGCCATGCAAACGCCCCAGATTTTCAAGCGTGAGTTGATCGAAGAAGCTTATCGCGCCGTCTACACGGAAAGAGTTTCGGTGACAGACGAAGTTTCCGCGGTTGAGCGGCTCGGTGGCAAAGTGATTCTCGTACTCACCGATGACTTCAACTTCAAAGTCACTTACCCACGCGATTTGCCACTGGCGGAGTTCATCCTGAGCCAACGGACGCGCGGTGCCTGAGATCGAAACGCAAGGGCAGCTAAAATTTTAAGCCAGCATTGGGTCGACCGGCACGAGTGGCCGAATCAACTCGGCTGCGGCAGGGACATCTTTGCACCTGAAACGACGGCCGCGCCTTCGAAGCTCGGCGATTTCGAGTTCGCTGACGCGCAGAAGTAGGCCGTTTTTCCAAACCCAGGCGTTCCGATTATAGGGGCCGACCCGGCGTGGGTCGGTCCAGGTGTGGACCGACAACAAGTTGTCGGTCACGGCGGCGGCAATGTGCATCGGACCGCTGTCCACACTCACGACGAATCGCGCGACGCGAATGAGCCGGATCAATTGAAGCAGTGAAGTTTGGTTGGTCAGATCAATGCAATTTCCCGGCGTGTCGATCTTGCGTCGCGATTGCCCGACGACCACGACGCGCGTGGGAGCAAGAGCGCCGCAGAATTCTTCGATTACCGCGTTAGAGAGCGATTTTCCATCGCCGCGCGCAAATGGGTGAAGAAGAATGAACGGCGGATACTCATCGAAACGCGGAAGCGGATCTCCCGTCGGAAGCGGCCAACGAAGCGACTCGCCAATAGCGGCGCCAGCGCATTCGGCGAGCTTAAGATATCGGTTAACGGCATGCCCGCGGCGATTGACTTTGGCGACACGATCATAAAAAAAGCGCGAACCTTCACGCCCATCGCTCATCCCGTAAATTTCTTTGGCCCCGCTGATCCTTGCGATGAGCGCGCTGCGCAGCAATCCCTGGAAATCCAGCGCGAGATCGGCCCGAATCCCTCGGGTTTTCTTCAACCACGGCAGCAGGCTCCTGGGCGCCCCGAGGCCTCGGAATTGACCGCGCGGAAAGAAGTGGACGTGGTTCACATCAGAATTTCCGCGGAGCAGCGGCGCGAACTCGGGATTAATGACCCAAGTAATCTCAGCGCCAGGGTGCGCCTCGCGAAGCAGAGCTACCGCTGGGAGCGTGTGGACGATGTCGCCGAGCGAACTCGGCTTGATGATCAAGATCGATTTAGGATTCAGAGTTCAGGTTTCAGGCTTCAGGGTTCCCGCCCTACGCCAAGGCTACGGCGCGGCAGAATCAGCTGCCAGTGGTCAGTGATCTCATCGCCCAATCGCCAGCCGCTCGGCGAGCAACCGCGGCAAGCCCGCCTTGATGATCTTCTTTTGCGCGGTGGCTAGATCATATTTTAATCGCCGTTGCTGGACGACGTTGTCCTCGGTGTCATATATGCAGTAAGCAGCGCGCCAATTTCCGTCGCGTGGTTGACCAACGCTGCCCGTATTGATGAAATATTTGTTGCTCGCGTCGATGCGGATGTGTTCGAGCCTCTCCCGTCTTACGCCATCGCCGCGAATAAATACCATCGGGACATGGGTGTGGCCGAAAAAACAAACTGTCGTGTGTTGGTAAGTGAAGCTGGCAGCGGCGTCGAGATTATTAAAAACGTAGCCCCACTGCGCTGGGGTATCGAGTGTCGCGTGCACGATGGTAAAATCGTGCACCCGTTGCTGCAATTGCATCGTGATTACCTTTCACGATGGGGCAATCCATTTCCCGGACGCGGCGCACGCATTCGTGAGGGTTGGCGTTGTAACCGACCACGTCGCCCAGACAAACAAAGCGTGTGCACTTGCGGTCGCGCGCATCCGCCAGCACGGCCTCCAGTGCCTCGAAGTTGGAGTGGATATCACTGAAAACTGCGAAACGCATGATCGAAACGCGCTACGGTGCCCAGTCGGGAATTCGCTGATCTTGTGGGATATCGAGTTTGTTTTCGAGAAACTTCAGCCGCGTGATCAAAGTCGGCAGCCGTTCTTTTTTACCCTCGTTATAAAGCTGGTGCAGGCGCTCGTACGCTTCGCGCTCGCGTCCTTCGCAGTAGGAAAGCTCGTAGGTGGAAAAGCGCTTGTTATAGCTGGGGGCCCCGGGCAAGGCCGCCGCCTTGGCGAAAAATTCGGACGCGTGTTCGTGGTCTTTATACTTCTCCTTGTAAAGGCGCGCGAGCGCTTCGTAGAGCTGCGGGCGATCGGGATTATTTTTTACTCCGCGCTCAAGAAAATCTTTGCCAAGCGCGAAATATTCCCGCTGCGCCTTGATCCGCAGAGCGAGACGCGGTTGGGTTCGATCGTTCATTGCAGCCACGCTCGCATTCCAGGCCATGTGCCATGCCGCCATGTCCCAAAATAAAATTGCGCGCGGCTGTAGTGTGGTGACGTGCCGAAACAACAACAGTACGCGGCCCCACTCTGTCCGCTCCCATGCGACATGCGCTTGAATGAAAAGCATATCGGCGACGATCGACCGGAATCCGCTCAGGGCGGCGATGAAACCGAGCTGGCCAAGTTTCTCTCGAAGATCCAGATTAAATTCGACGCTGCGAAAATGTTCCTGTCGATGTTGCGCAAAGATAGCGCGCTCCGCGGGCAGTTTGATTGCGCCGAAAACGAAGAGAATAATGACAACGGAAATGAAACGGATCATAATTCCTTACCATAAAATACGAACGCAGCCAGCCTTCCGTCGCCGCAGCGACCTGCGGCTCGGCAGGCCAACATTGGTAGCGCCGGGGGCTAAGAAGGCAAGACGCGTCATAGTTCTTTCCCGTAGAACACGAAGGTGGCCAATAGAGTGTAAATCGTCGTATAGAAAATTCCGAGCACCGCGGTTTTAGCGAAAAGTCCGAGCGAAATCGCCGCGCCGGCGACGATATCATCGACCAGATTAAACGCCTGCAAGTCGGGAAAGATCAGCGCAACCACAGCCAGGAATGTGTGCGTAATCCAGCCGCTGCTGTGCCCCTGGAGCCAATACTCGCGCGCGGTCGCTTGCAAGTGCCCGATAAAGTAAATGAAAGCCATGACGACAATGGTGAAGATGTTTGTTGTCGCGAACGTTGAAACAAAAAGCGTCAGTGCCGCGAGCAAACAGGCTTTCAGGTAAACGATGAGGATGCCGGGGAAAATATCGACGTTGAGGGCCGAAGAGCGCAGCACGCGCAGAGCATCGTCGATTTGTTCGCGCGGCGCGTTAGACATTTGGCGCAGGGTTTCATGCAGCACGGTTTGTTCGCGCGTGTAGAGCACGGCGAGAAATACCGCGCTCATTATCAGGGTGCTGATCGCGAGCAGTAAAAGCACGCCGGCAATTTTTCCGAGTAGATATTCGAAACGCGGCACCGGCTTGGCAAGAATGGTGTAAACGGTGCGATCCTCTATGTCTTGCGGGATGAGCCGCGCCGTGGCTACGATCGCGAGCAAGGAAGTGAAGATCGACATCGCGCCAAGCGAGACATCTTTCAGGATCTGGAATTCCTGTTGAAAAGTGAGCTGTGCCATGAAGATGGAACTCCCTATTAACAGCAAGGCGAAGATCAGCAGAAAATAAAAAACTTTCAGGCGCGTCAACTCAGTAAGCGTGTTGGTGGTAATTGCCAGGACCCGTGAGAAAGAAAAAGCGCGATATTGCGCCACCGCGGCGGTTTCGCTGCTCATGACTTGGGACGCTCCGTGGTCGCGTCGAGAAACAACCTCTCAAGCGTTGTGGTCGATTTTCGGCGCTCGATCAATTTCGCGTTTGATCGATTAATCAATGATTCAATCTCCTCAACGAGTTGAGGAGACGCATCCGCGAGGATAAGCTCGGTTTGATTTTCGATCGCGATCAACTCCTGGAGCCGCCCTTCGCGCACGAGCACACCGTCCGCGAGAATGCCAACGCGGTCGCACATTTCCTGTGCTTGCGCCAGCAAATGCGAGGAAAGCAGCACCGTAATTCCACGTCGCTTGAGGTCGATAATCAAATCGCGAATCTCCCGCGAACCGGCCGGATCGACGCCTGCAGTCGGTTCGTCGAGCACGACCAGTTTCGGCTCATTAATCAACGCTTGCGCGAGCCCGATGCGCTGCAACATGCCTTTTGAATATGTACCAAGCCGCCGCTTACGCGCCTTTGCCAACCCGACAAGATCAAGCAACTCGGATATTCGATTTCTTAATCGATTGCCGCCGAGCCCACAGAGCCGGCCAAAGAAGCGCAGCGTTTCTTCACCGGTGAGATATTTGTAGAAATATGGGTTCTCCGGCAAAAAGCCGACCGCTTCGCGACTCTTAACCAGACTACTGTTACGTCCGAAAATTTCCGTGTGGCCGCGGGTGGGCGAAACGAGACCGAGAATAATTTTCAGCGTTGTGCTTTTACCGGAGCCATTTGGCCCAAGCAGACCGTAAACTTCGCCGGGCTCGATGCGCAGATCGAGATCCCGCACCGCAACGACTGATTGCCGATGGAACGGAACCGGGAAAATTTTTGTCAGCCCTCGAACAGCGACCGCCGGATCAGCCATGGCGAATTTCAAAACCGCGCGCGGTGACGGGTTTTTCCAATCTGTTTTCGGTTTGCTTGCGAATATGCGCGCGAA
Source organism: Verrucomicrobiota bacterium (assembly GCA_005887855.1). The sequence goes on from VBQB01000113.1 coordinate 16,605, forward strand.
GTTCACTCTGCGCGACGGCGTCGAGAAAGGCGCGCACTTCATTGTCCTCTCCGTTAGCCTGAAGCTCGACGCGGCCATCGGAGAGGTTGCGCACCCAGCCAGTGATATCGAAGCCGTTCGCTATGTGCCGAATCGACCAGCGAAAGCCGACACCCTGAACGTTGCCTTCGTAAAATACCTGGAGCGAGTTCATGCAGTAGGACCGGGTCTGATCCTAAGAAAGGGGCGACCGGGTTAAAGTCTAGCTGCCGAGAGCCGGGTGAAGTCGAATCATTGACGATTGTTTCACTTGTAAGAATAAACGAGACAGAAGCTGCCCTCCTGGCCTTCGACCAGATCGACTGCAACAAAGTACTGGCCGCTATTCGTTGGCGAAAAGCCGGCCGCGGCTTTTTCTCCGGCATCGTACGGTTCAGTTGTGACTTGCTTCCCACTCTCGTCATAAACGCTCACTGCAATTTTCTTCGCCTGTTCGGTCGCGCCGACGGAGAACCAATACTGATTTCCGGCGTACAGGTTCACCGCGATGAGGGCGGGCTCGTGTGGTTTAATGGTTCCACACCAATGACCGTCGCGCATTTTGAACCCATCGTTCGTAAATGCGCCCGCGACATCAAGCGCGGCTTTTCGTGCGTTGACTTCGGTGTCCGTGTCTCCGCGCGCAGGGACGCTGGCGGCAAGCACAAAGATTGACAAGAAAGTCGACAAACGGCGTCTCATTTGGCGATAGCCTTGTTCTGTATCTCTTCCATCACTTTTCCAACCGCTTGGTTGACTTTCCGCACGTCATCGACACTGGGGGCTTTGCCTGCCGGAAAAGAAACGAGCTTCTTGATACCAGTGAGCTGTTCACTCACATCCTTCACGAGAGGCTCGCCGCGAAGTTCGGGTGAGATTTCTCCGATTTTCGATTGTATGAAACTGATAAGCGCCGGCTGTCGCAGGACCTTTGCGCTTCGCTCGTCATAGTTTTGCATGATCGCTCCGCTGACCACTTGCGTGCCGCGAATCCAACCGCCGAGACTCACGAGAATCACCAAGTCTTGGTCGCTGTGCGATTGCATTGACGATTTTACCTCGTTTTGCGTCGCTTCCAGTTCCTCCTGTAACGTGTCCCATTCGTCATTCTCGGCAAATTCGTTGATGCTGTTGCCGCGGCTGAGCAGGTTCTCACTTACTCCGAGTGCTTTTGCGAGTTTGATGATGTCTGAACCAATGTTCTTGACCTGCTGACTGTCTTTCGCTTCGACGGCAATGAAGCCGTCCGCGATCAATCCACCGAGATTGAGTGCGATTTGGGCGCGGTTTCGGTAGGTCATCGGCATCGGACCGCGGTATTGGCCCGCCCAATTTGGTTTGCCGGGCTTGAGTGCCGCGAAAAGTTCACCCGGCGTTGGAATGCTGATCGACTCGCTCTTAATTGCTTTTGCAAGCTGATCTGCCGGGAGATGCCCCGTCTCCGCGCCGACGACGGCAAAAACAGTTCCAATTAAGCCAATCGCGCTCAATCTCGCCAAACGAATCATCGGTCAGATTATCCGCACCTCGGCAAGATTGCTAGTAGGAATGTCGGCGTAAGACAGAGCGGCTTCACTTGACTACTTTGCTTCCTTATCTTCCTCCCACACCCCGTGAACGTTTTCATCGGAATCCGCGAAGAAAGCGAGCCAGCCCATCGTGGCAACAGGTCACTTCGGGACAACAATGTTCCCTCCCGCTTTCTCAATTGCTTTCATGGAAGAGGCAATATTATCCACCATCTTGTCGGAGGGAATTTCAAAGTGTGTTACTCTGTTATTCATGGGACTTTTTTTCGATTATTATTTGGGCTTTCAGGATTTAGCCTGCCGGCGGCACGGAGGTGCAGCAGAGTTAATATCTATCTACAACCCTGAACCGCACTATTCGTAAATGTCAAAAACGTCGATCCGCAATATTGTTGCTCGCGAAATTCTCGATTCGCGTGGCAACCCCACCATCGAAGTCGATGTGCGGCTAGAAGGCGGCGCGCTCGGCCGCGCGGCGGTCCCGAGCGGGGCAAGCACCGGGGAGCACGAAGCGTGGGAATTGCGCGATGGTGAAAGAAATCGTTATGGCGGCAAAGGGGTCAAGAAGGCGGTTGCCAATGTCAACGACAAGATCGCGCCGGCTCTGAAAAGCTGGGATGCGCGCGACCAAACGAAGATCGATAGCAAGCTGATTGAGCTTGACGGCACGGCGAATAAGAAAGCTCTCGGCGCAAACGCACTGCTGGGCGTGTCCCTCGCGGTCGCGCATGCGGCGGCCGCGGCGGAAAATATTTCGCTCTTTCGTTATCTTGGCGGGGCCGAGGCAAGAGTGTTGCCAGTGCCGATGATGAACATCTTGAACGGTGGCGCGCACTCGGATGCCCCAATCGATTTTCAAGAGTTCATGATTATGCCGCGCGGGGCGCCCACATTCTCGGAGGCGTTGCGTTACGGCGCGGAAGTTTTTCACGCGCTCAAATCCGTGTTGAAAGATCGACATCTTTCTACGGCGATCGGTGACGAAGGTGGATTCGCGCCGCAACTCGATTCTGCGGAGGACGCATTGGAATCGATCGCGACCGCAGTAGAGAAGGCCGGTTACGAACTCGGCCAACAAATTTTTATCGCGCTCGATCCTGCCGCCTCCGAGTTCTACAACAGCGAACGGAAAGTTTACATTTTCAAAAAGTCGGATGGTTCGCGGCGCAGCGCCGATGAGTTGATCGAGTACTACGGCGGTCTTTGCGCGCGTTTTCCCATCGTCTCAATTGAGGATGGTTGCGCCGAAAATGATTGGGCCGGCTGGAAAAAATTGACCGCGACGCTCGGCGACAGAATTCAACTCGTCGGCGATGATATCTTTGTCACCAACGTCGAATTTCTCCGCAGGGGAATTGCTGAGCATGTGGCGAATTCCATTTTGATCAAAGTTAATCAGATCGGCACGCTCACAGAAACGTTGGCCACAATTGATCTGGCGAAGAAAAATGATTATTCCACTGTGATCAGCCATCGCTCTGGCGAAACGGAAGACGCAACCATCGCCGACGTCGCGGTCGCGACCAACGCCGGCCAAATCAAGACGGGCTCGCTTTCCCGCAGCGACCGCGTTGCGAAATACAATCAGCTCCTGCGAATCGAGCAAGAACTTGGTGACAAGGCCATCTACGGCAGTATGATGCGTTAAGTGGATCACACTTACGCCGATTTCCGCGCGCGTCGCGAAGCCACAGTTTGGCAGCGACTCAATCGAATTCTTCGCGTCTTGCTCGTCCTCGCAATCTGGCTGGTGATCATGAGTTTGTTCGTTCCGCCCTACAAAAAACTCGTGCAGAGCCGTGCCGAGATCGACAACCTGCAAGTACAGGTAAACGAGCAACAGAGATTGCTCGCGCATCAAACTCGCGAGATCAATTTGCTTAAGACCGACGCAGTTTATCTGGAAACGATCGCGCGCGATCGTCTCGATCTCATGAAAGAAGGCGAAACGGTCTTTCGGCTTGAGCCGGCGCGCCCCGCCAAACCGAACGCCATCAAATCCGCACGCAGGTAATTTCGATACCTTGAGGTGCGACGGCAGACGACGATCTCATGCCGCAGCTCATGAACGCGCGCGCTTTGCACATCGCGAAGGGTTCAATTATCTTTTCGTATGGCTACTGAGCTTCTGGCAATAGATGGTGAAGATTTGAAATCGCGTGTCCGCAAGCTGCGGAGGTTTCTTTGACGTCGAAAAGCTCCAGAAAAATCTAGTCGCAATCGAAGCACGCATGGCTGCGTCCGATTTCTGGTCGAATCGCGAGCGCGCCCAGGCCGACGTCGAGGAAGTCTCTCGCTTACGTTCGCTCGTTAATCCATTTCAAGAGCTGGAACGCGAAATCGAGGATTTTGATGCATTGCAGCAGCTAGCCACGGAAGAAACCGATCCAACTGCACGCGCCCACGCAGAGAAAGAAGTCGCGAACGAACACGCCCGCTTAATTCATAAGCTGGAGGAATTCGAGCTGCGCCAATTTCTCTCCGGAGAAAATGATCGCGCCAACGCATTTCTCACCATTCACTCCGGCGCGGGCGGCACCGAGTCGTGCGATTGGGCTGACCTGTTGTTGCGGATGTATCAGCGCTGGATCGAGCGAAGTGGTTTCAAATCGCAGACCGTGGACATTCAACAAGGCGAAGAAGTTGGTATAAAATCTGTGACGATGCTCGTGAGCGGCGAGTATGCTTACGGACATCTTCAGACCGAGCGTGGCGTGCATCGGCTGGTTCGCATTTCACCGTTCGATGCGAACAAGCGCCGCCATACTTCCTTCGCGAGCGTCGATGTCGTTCCGGAGATCCCCGATTCCGCGCCAATTGAAATCAACCCGGCCGATCTGGAGATCGACACCTTTCGCAGCGGTGGCAAAGGGGGACAAAACGTCAACAAGGTGGAAACCGCCGTGCGCATCCTTCACAAGCCGAGCGGCATTGTCGTCGCCTGCCAGGCCGAGCGCAGCCAGGGGCGTAATCGCGAGCTCGCGTTAAAAATGTTGAAAGCGAAGCTCTACGAAATTGAGCAAGACAAAAAACGCGCCGAGATCGATCGGCAATATGGAGAAAAAGGCGACATTGCTTGGGGCAGCCAAATTCGCTCCTATGTATTCCAACCGTACCAGATGGTGAAAGATCATCGTACTGGCGCGGAAACCAGCAACGTGCAGGATGTCATGGACGGCAACATCGACAGGTTCGTCCAGGCGAAATTGCGTGGGGAGAAAGCCGACAGGGAGTAGCGCGAGCCTCTGGCTTGCGAACGAGCCAACGGCAAGCGGGGACGCTTTCGCTACTTCACCAATCGCAATCGAAAACGCGCATCGAACTCTCCACCGTTATGTGCGCGACAACACGCCAGGCACGCAACTGCGCGCCGCACTCGGTGTACGCGCGGAAAACTACTTCGACAGTTAGGACAGCGATAGACGAAGCGGCGGCGATAATTTTTCACCGGGAACGGAAGATTATGACAGCGCTTCTCGTCGCCGATTTCCAAATCGTGGCAAGCCCGCCGCCACTCGACGCTATGCGGCAAAATCCGATGCCGGCCGGCGCGAAATTGCGCGAGAAGATGCGCCAGCTCGTGCCGAAATGTGCGATCGAGTTCGACCGGATGATGAATAAGCTGCGGATTCAAGGAGATTAATCTCTGCCGATAATCAGCCCGTCCGGCGCAGGTTTTTAGACGCGAGTTCCACTCCACGCGAATTTCGGTCGCGATTCGATCTGCCCCGTTAGTGCGCAAAAGCGTTCTCGCTTTTTCCTCCAAAGCGGAGTCGACGCTGCGAAGCAATTGAGACATGGCCGTCTCGGCTGTGGGGGCCTCGGGCATCCTGCCCCCGAATTCGCTGGCTACAGACAGCGTGCCTGTATTCCGGAACGCGAATTCGAGTTGCCTAAGCAACAGCATAAGCGCTGTTGGATTTTATCAGTCGCTCGATGATCCGCTCGGTTGCTTTTGCGGCGTCATCGATTTCTGCCGCGCTCGTCTGTTTGCCTAACGAAAAGCGAACGGCTGAGCTTGCTCGCTCCATCGGTAATCCCATTGCGAGCAAAACATGCGACGCCACTACCGAGCCAACCATGCAAGCTGAACCGCTCGAGGCGCAAACGCCTTCCAAATCGAGCGCCATGAGGAGCGTTTCCGAATCGAGGCTCGAAAAACTTACATTCAGCGTGTTCGCGAGACGAT
>VBQB01000330.1 GCA_005887855.1 Verrucomicrobiota bacterium
GTCTTCGGACCGCCGGCGATGGCGTCGAGTTATTTTAATGTTGGTTCGATTATTGGCGGTGTGGCAATCGGCTGGTGGCTCGATCCGCATTTCGGCGCGCGTTCGCTGGTGGGCTTGGCAATTGGGACGCTCATCGGAGGCGCGTGGCAATTGGCGGGGCAATTCCCTTCGCTGTGGCGCGTCGGCTACAAGTATCGCGCCGATTTTCAATGGCGCGATGAAGGTGTGCGGACCGTTCTCGCGCTGATGGCGCCGGCGGTGATCGCGGCCAGCGCGGTGCAAGTGAACGTCCTCGTCAACAGCGGCTTCGCAGCAAGTCTCGGCAATGGTCCGGTAAGCTGGTTAAACATTGCGTTTCGCCTGATGCAGTTGCCACTCGGGATTTTCGGGGTTGCCATCGGCACCGTCACACTGCCACTCGTATCGAAGAGCGCTGCCGTCGGCGACATCGAAGAATTTCGCGCGATCCTTGCACGCGGAATGCGGCTTGCATTTTTGCTCACCATTCCCTCGGCGATTGGGCTCGCAATGCTTGCATCGCCGATCATCAGCGTGATTTACCAGCACGGACGATTCACCGCCGAGATGACGCGGCAAACTGCCGGCGCATTGCAATTTTACGCTGTGGGGCTCGTCTCATATGCAGAGTTAAAAGTGCTTACGCCGGCATTCTACGCGATCGGCAAGCGCAATACGCCAATGGTCGTGAGCTTCCTCGCAATCGGCACGAATCTTTTCCTCAATTGGCTTTTCACATTCCGGCTTGCCTGGGGACATCGAGGTCTTGCCTTTTCCACAAGTCTGGTCGCAACGATTAATTTTCTCTTGCTCTACTGGCTCATGTGGCGGCACACACGCAGGTTGGAAACGCGCCAGATGCTAATCGGCCTCGGAAAAATTTGCGTGGCCAGCGCGCTGTTGGTGCTGGTTTGCTGGGCCGCGAATCACTGGTGGCTCGATGCATGGGCGCGCCTGCACTTTTTTCCAAGGCTATGCGCGCTGCTCCTTGCGATCGCGTTTGGTGCGACGACCTTTTTTGGCAGCGCATTTTTGCTGCGTGTGCCTGAAGTGCAGGACCTCGTCGATCTTCTCCGGCGACGGATCAGCAGCTAAAATCTTTGTTGTCCCAGGGCCTGATCAAGATCCTCAATCAAATCGTCGGCATTCTCGAGACCGATCGACAACCGCAATAGATTCTCCGGAGAAGTCGTTCCTGTACCTTCAATCGATGCGCGATGCTCGATCAAGCTTTCCACGCCGCCCAGACTGGTGGCGCGAATGAAGATTTTCGTTCTTTCTGCGACGGACATCGCTGCCTCGCGTCCACCTTTGACCTGGAAGGAGAGCATTCCACCGAACAACTTGTCCTGAGCGTTAGTCGAACGGATCGACATCTGGCGCTTGGCGATTTCGTGTCCCGGATGGAAATCTAATCCTGGATAATGCACACGTTCCACTTGTTGATGCTGTGCCAGAAAATCTGCGACTTTCATCCCGTTTTCCGAATGTGCGCGCATCCGCCACGGCAGCGTGCGCATTCCCCGCAAGATCAGCCAGCAATCGAAAGGCGAGGGGACCGCGCCGCCAGAATACTGGATGCGCCGGACACCCTGAAAAAATTCGCTGTCCTTCTTTGCAATGACAATTCCGCCGGCTACGTCACAATGGCCGCCGAAATACTTTGTGGTGGAATGCAGAATTAGATCGGCGCCCAGCTCGAACGGGCGCTGTAACACCGGCGCCCAAGTATTGTCACAGACGCAAAGTGCGCCTGCCTCGTGAACGATCCCAGCGACCGCTGCAAGATCGACAATTTTCAGCAGTGGATTCGAAGGTGTCTCGGCCCAAGCCAGCTTTGTTTCCGGTCGTAAAACTTTCCTCACTTCATCGAGATTGCTCATGTCGACAAAATCCGCTTCGAGTCCCCAGCGTAGAAAAATTTCGCGAAGTAGTCGTGACGTGCCGTAATAAGCATCGACGTGCGCAAGGACGTGATCTCCGGGCGCGAGGGATTGAAACAGTGCCATCGCTGCAGCCGTGCCACTGCCAAAAGCCGCAGCGGCCGCGCCGCCTTCGAGCATGCTTATTCCGTGTTCCAGCGCTTCGCGGTTCGGATTGTTGTTGCGTGTGTACATAAACCCGCGCGAATACGTACCCTCGATATCTCGCTCGAAAGTGGTGGAAAGATGTATCGGCGCCGAAACGGCACCGGTTGCAGGATCAATGGCGTGCCCGGCGTGGACAGCTAAAGTTTCAATTTTCATTTTTGGTGAAGTTACCGGATTTCATTCGCGATTGTCGATCTTTGCGCGCTGTAGCGTCCGCGGTGCTCAGCGGATTTTCGCTGCGATGCGTCTAAGGCCAATGCGCCGAGGATAGCGCACACTGCGGCGCGTTTCGATTTGACGGCTCCATCTGCTCAGCGCAAATAGCAACTGCATTTAGCGGCTGGATATCCTAACTTCCGAACGCGTCCCCATGACTATTTACGACGACGAGGTGTTCAAAATGGCGTGCGACCAGTTTCAGGTCATCGCCGATTATCTGAATATCGATCAGAACGATCGCGAATGGGCGACATATCCCAAGCGCGCCATGGCGGTGACCCTGCCGGTGCACATGGATGACGGCAGTACAAAAGCCTTCCAGGGTTATCGCGTCCAGCATCATATCGCGCT
>VBQB01000331.1 GCA_005887855.1 Verrucomicrobiota bacterium
AGGCTTCGATCGATTACGGTTCGGAGGGTTCCGAACTCTCTTTGTACACGAATGGGACGTGGTCGGGCGTGACGATTCGCGCGATGTCGCGGACTATGACGCTTGGAACGCCTTCAACCGGCTCCTTAGCGGAGCGTAGGTTGCGAACACGACGATGGCGATCCATCGCGCCGTCTTTATCTGTCTAGCATACCAGCGTTAAGCGCTTCTTGTTCAGTCGGACAAAATTCGACGAAGCGGCGTTTTATTTCGCCGTTCACTGCCTGACAAACGAACCAGCCTTTCTCGGGCGAACCATCGAAGTTCGAGCGCACGCGCGCGCAGCATCTGTCGGTGGTAATGATTGAGTGCCGGAACGGACGTTCGGTGAATCCGTGAAAGTGGCCGCAGAAGACGGCCTGAAGGTTCAGCCCATAACAGCGCTGGAGTAAATCGTCGGCGTTGAGGGGCCGGGCCCAGACGGAGTCGCCCAAAGGAAAATGAGTGAACAGGATGGTCGGGCGACGGAGGTCCAGTCTCGCCAGGTTTTGATCGAGCCGGGCAAGGGTGGTGGGCGATATTCGGGTCTCCTTCGCCTTCGTTCCTTCGCTAGAATCCAGGCCGATGATTTGCCAGCCGCGGTGAGTAAAGGAGTAGTTGATTTGTTCAGGAAAAATCTGCTCATACGCTGACCTGTCGGTGGTTGATTGGTAGTCGTGATTGCCAACCACGGCGTGACATGGAATGCCGAGCGCGGCGAAAGAATCCTTGATCAGGGTCAATTGCGCGGGCGCGCCGTTTTCGGCGAGGTCGCCACCGAGAAGGCAAAACTCTGCGGTAGGCGCGCTGGCTTTCATCTGGCGCACCACATCATCGAACCACGGGCGGCACGCGTCTTCGAGAGCGTGCAAGTCGTTTACCGCGATGAATGTGAAATCGTCGTGAGCCGGAGCGTCTGCGCCGTGCAGGCGGCCCGGCCAAACACCGAGCGATAACAGTGCGCCGGCAGACAGGCGGAGCCATTCGCGGCGAGTGAGTGCATTGCGCATGCGGAACGCTATTCAGCGTCGGGACGAACGCTACTGTCTGCTTGTGATAAACAATCAGTCTTTGAGTTCACGCGTAGGCAAGTTTTCCACGCGGCTCAGGTATCGGTCGGCCGAGTTTTGCGTGCAGTCTCGATCCATTGAGGCTTCGTCACGTGACTGGTTAAAGCGTTGAAGCGTTAAATCGAGAGATCATTGCGTCGTCCTTGCTCCAGTAAATGATGAGTTCGTAGCGCGTTCTCATTCGATGCCGATCTTATTTGTCGCGTTTCCTTAATTCCCTGCGAATCCAATTTGGATTGCGCCTTAAATCGAGAACCGCGAACACTTGAGTTTCATCACTATGCTCACGGTAATAAATACCGAATGGGAAACGACTCGCCAACATTCGATGAAATTCGAATTACAGGGATGAATTCCGCTGAAAAGTTCGAGACTCTCAATATCGGCCAATAATCAATCGACACAATATTTCCTGCGCGTTGTAGAAATCTCTCGCGGCTTCAAGATCTTCAGCAGCGTCTGCAAGAACGCGAACTTGCTTCAACGGCGGAGGCGTTCTTTGAGCTGCTGGACGCTCAGAAACTGCGCCGCACCAGAATCAACTTTTGCTTTACGCGCGGCGAGAACTTCGCCGTGCCATTCGGGCGACTGGATTTCCTCCGGTTTATCGGAAAGCGAAGCCCAGAGCCATTCGATCGCCTGAAGGCGTTCGGCTGTGCTCAGGCGGGATACCTCTTCTTTCAGTTCAAGAGCGCTCATTAGATGTAACATAGCCGCCGTGATCGGCACGCTCAAGAACTTGGAACTCGAACGCTTCGCACTGCCATCGAAACGCGACTGACCCGTTCGACAGACTCAGGGCAGGCTCCGCCGCGGCTACACCAATCGGCGCGACATCTGATGATCACTTTGCGACTGCACAAGAGCAACGATAAGCTCACGTCATGAATGCTCCTGTGAATCCGAATAAAGCACTTTGGGAAAAAGGCGATTTCACGCGCATTGCCGACACGATGCGCGAAAGCGGAGAGGCGCTCGTGCGGAAACTCGGGATTGCCAAAGGAATGAAGGTGCTGGATCTCGGCTGCGGTGATGGCACCACGGCCCTGCCGGCGGCGAAACTCGGCGCAGACGTGCTGGGAGTCGATATTGCGACGAACCTGGTCGAGGCGGGGAACAGGCGTGCGGCGGAGCTCGGTCTGACGAACGTTAAATTTCAGGAAGGAGACGCGTCGAATCTGGAGCAGGTGCCGGACAAGAGCTTTGATCTCGTGGTCAGTATCTTCGGCGCGATGTTTGCGCCCAAGCCGTTTGAGGTCGCCAAAGAGATGGTGCGCATAACGCGACCCGCCGGTCGCATCGTGATGGGCAACTGGATTCCCAATGATCCGACGCTCGTGGCGCAGATTTTAAAGATCAGTTCAAACTACACACCGCCACCGCCGGAAGGTTTCGTTAGCCCAATGACTTGGGGCATCGAGAGCAATGTGATCGAGCGTTTTGCCGGAGCAGGAGTTCCGGCGGAGAACATTTCCTTCGCGCGGGACACGTTTACCTTCAACTTTCCAGGTACACCTTCGCAGCTCGTGGATGAATTCAGAAAATATTACGGGCCGACCATGAACGCATTCGAAGCCGCAGGAAAAAAAGGCCAAGCAGCTAAGCTACAGAAAGAACTGGAAGAGTTGTTCAACAGCCAAAACAAGAGTCAGGATGCTACCTCCATTCCTGCAACCTTCCTGCGCGTTACCGTCGCGCTTTGAAGCGGTCGAACGTCTTCACAAGCAAAATACGAATTAGGAAGGAGGAAGACTGATCTTCATTGGTCAGAATTGAGAGCGTAAAGCTCCGTCGGAGCCACGCACCATTACGAAGTTGATTGTTGAGAGGAAGGCTACACTTTCGCTTTCAGCGGAATGTGGTTTGTAACCAGTTCGCGCAAATCGAGCTTGCGGCTGGCGTGATCAATGTCGATTCCGACCAGGTTGCCAACGCGCGAGGCGCCCGCACACGGCCGGCAGGCAGTGTGCTCCCCAGAACGAAACGCGGCTGACACAGCCGCGG
>VBQB01000114.1 GCA_005887855.1 Verrucomicrobiota bacterium
GAGCACCGGGCCAAGTTCGCGACAGATTGCGACCGAGACGACTGCGCCGGTGGCCGATCCCATCCCCAGCTTGTTAAATTGGAAAAATGTTTGTGCCGAGAACACCGCGCCAGTGAATGCACCGGTGATTACGACGACAAGCTGCGAAAGCAATCCAATCTCGACGACTTGATTGAGAAACAACTTCCACCGGAGCTTCTGCGTAAAGACACAACGGAACGTGTCCGCCGCCAGCAACACGACTTCGCCCAAATATTGGAAGAACGCGAGAAAGATTCCTCCGAGCGCGTTAAATAATCGAACCATCGTTAGCGCTGGTGAATAGTGATCAGTGAATAGTGAATGGTCGGATGCGAAAACGCTCTTTTACGATTCACTTTTCACTGATCACCATTCACTTCTGAAAATCACACCGAGCTTATTTAGACGCTTAGCGGTTGCGTTTTTGTCTTCGGCCAAAGTTCCGGCGGAATGGCACCGACGAAGCGTGGGTCGAGGCCGAGCTTGAGGAAGATCGCGCGAATTTCACGGAGGTTAATGCTGGGCTCGTCGAACTCGAGATAAACAAGATCGTGATTGCTATCGACCTTGTAGCGCAGGCCTGCAATCGCCTCGAGCCGGTGATCCAGTTCCAGGATTTTGTTCAGGTCGCGCAATCCTGCTGCATAAACTTCGAGCTCGATCATCTCGGCGGAACTTTAGCGGCATGGTGTAACGATGCAACGCTTTAACTGTTAGCTGACTCAACGGTTTGCGCGCGGCGCGAAGCTGCGATAAGAAGATGTCGATCTAACGAATGAGTCGCACCGTTCAATTTATGGTCGCGGGCAATCTTTTGCTCGGCGCTCTGTTTTTCGGCGGTTGCGAAACCGTGCCGCAGGGAATTCAGCAGGCAAAAATCGAAATGGCGCAGCGGATCGCGGTCGAGCCGTCGGGAGATTATTATATCGGCCGCCGCTATTACAAACCCGATTTCAAGTTTTGGGGCTACGTGCGCCGTCCTGGCCAACCCTGGAGCAGCGCGCAACTAGTGATGTTGAACGAAAAGCAGAAACTCGCACCCGACCGCGAGCAGCTTAGTTTCGGAAGCGACAACAATTACGAATACAAGCTTTACGGCAACTTTAGCGGCGACAATGTTTACGAGCCGGCGAGCAACGGCGTTTATCCGGAATTCGTTTTAAAAAGTTACGAATTGATTTCGACGAATCCGACGCCGATTTTCAAGAGTCAATATCGCGGCACCGCCCAAGCGGCGGACCTGCGTTACGTAATCGAGAAGCCTGAATAAACAATTGTCTGGGCAAAGCCCGCGCGATCCTCTAGTCGAGGAATTCCTTCGCCATCTAACGACCGAGCGAAATGCATCGCCGCGTACCCTCAAAGCGTATCGCGAAGCGCTGGCGGCTTTTCGCGCCAAAAACAAAACACCGTGGAAGAAATGCACGGCGAACGATTTCCGCGATTACCTTTTTGCGATTATGAAACGGGGGCAAGCGCGTTCTTACATACGATTGCAATTCTCCGCCTTGCGCACGTTCTACCGGTTTCTTGCCGAGCGAAAAGGTTTGCGACGCGATCCCGTGCGCGAGCTCCAACTGCCAAAGATCGACAAAAAACTTCCGCTTGTTCTCACGCGCCAGCAGATTGAGGAATTGCTCACTGCACCCACGCGCATGCCGAAAAACCGGGCCGCGCCCGTTTGGATGCCGCTGCGCGATGTCGCGATCATGGAGCTTTTTTACAGTAGCGGCCTGCGTTTAAGCGAATTGGCCGCTCTCGATGTTGCGACGGTCGATCTTTACACTGAGTCCGTGCGCGTCTTGGGCAAAGGCCGCAAGGAACGCATCTGTCCGGTCGGTTTCCCCGCGCTCGAGGCGATTTCGCGTTATCGGGCAGCGGCCAACGTGCATGCGGGCCCGCTTTTCCTAAATAAGTCGCGCAAACGAATTTCTCCGCGCTCGATTTGGCTGATCTTAAAACGTTATTTGCAGCACACGTCGATCCCGATTTCGATCAGTCCACACAAATTGCGACATAGTTTCGCCACGCACATGCTCGATCGCGGCGCCGATCTGCGCAGCGTGCAAGCATTGCTGGGTCATGCCAGTCTTTCGACCACCCAAATTTACACGCACGTCACCATCGAACGGCTGAAGAAAGCCTACGCAGATGCACATCCCCGCGCGTGATGTAGCGCAGGCGTCCCGCTTGCGACCAAGTTGATTTGCAAGCCAGAAGCTTGCGCTACCTTATCAGCTCGCGCTCGCTGCAGCGCTGCCATGCGGCTCCGCCACATGAAATGTCAGCTTCCCGTCGGCCACTGTGACCTCAACACCGTCGCCCGCTTTCACGTTACCTCTGAGCAGTTCCTCAGCCAACGGATCTTCGAGATAGCGTTCAACCGCGCGACGCATTGGTCGCGCCCCGTAATTTGGATCGTACCCTTTCTCAATCAAGAATTCGTGCGCCGCAGTATCGAGCACGATCTCGATCTCCTTCATCTTGATTCGTGCCTTCACCTTTGCCACCTCAAGATCGACAATACGCATCAAGCGCGCATTGAATCGTAGTCTTGCGTATCGCGAGGCGCACCAAAGCCCATCACCGTTTGTTTTTTGAGTAACTCGGCGCCGACGTTCGAAGTCATAATGATGATCGTGTTCCGGAAATCGATCTTCCGGCCTAACGAGTCGGTGATTTTGCCATCTTCGAGAATCTGCAGAAGCAAGTGCATCACATCCGGATGCGCTTTCTCGATTTCATCAAATAGAACCACGGAATATGGCCGCCGCCGTACTGCTTCGGAAAGTTGCCCGCCTTCTTCATAGCCGACGTAGCCCGGCGGCGAGCCGATCAAACGCGAGGCGGTGAATTTTTCCATGTACTCGGACATGTCGATCTGAATCAATGCGTCGGAATCGCCAAACATGAATTCGGCCAGCGTCCGCGCGAGATAGGTCTTGCCAACGCCGGTCGGGCCGAGAAAGACAAACGAGCCGATCGGACGTTTTGGATCTTTCAGGTCGGCGCGCGAACGCCGCAATGCCTTGCTGATGGCAGTGACGGCTTCGTCCTGGCCGATGACCCGCTGCTTCAGGTCCCCTTCCATCTTCAGCAATTTTTGCGTTTCCTCCTGTTCCATTCGCTGGAGGGGAACGCCCGTGACTTTCGAGATGATGTGCATCATGTCGTCAGCCGTCACGACCACTTCTTTTTCTTCGCGCTCCTCGCGCCATTTATTTAGAATTGTATCGAGCTTCTCTTTTGTCTGCTTCTCGCTGTCGCGGAGCGCTGCGGCCTTTTCAAAATCCTGCGCTTTGATCGCTGCCTCCTTTTCAAGCCTGATGTCCTCAATTTCTTTCTCGATTTCCTTAACATCCGGCGGCCGCGTCATCGCGTTGATGCGAGCTCGCGCGCCAGCTTCATCCATGACATCGATCGCTTTGTCGGGGAGGAAACGCCCGGTGATGTAACGGTCGGAAAATCTGACCGCAGTTTCGAGCGCTTCGTCAGTAAGTTTCGCTTTGTGATGGGCCTCATATTTTGGACGCAGCCCCTTCAATATCTGGATCGCTTCATCGACAGTCGGTGCATCGACCTTTACCGTCTGGAAGCGGCGTTCCAGGGCAGCGTCTTTCTCGATGTATTTACGGTATTCGTTCATCGTCGTAGCCCCGACACACTGCAGCTCTCCACGACTCAACGCGGGTTTGATGATATTCGACGCATCCATCGCGCCCTCGGCTGAGCCGGCGCCGACGATCGTGTGTAGCTCATCAATAAAAAGGATTACGTTTTTAGACCGGCGAATTTCGTCCATGACCGCTTTGATGCGTTCCTCGAATTGCCCTCGGTACTTCGTTCCGGCAACCATCAACGCCAGATCGAGCGTCACCACTCTCTTGTCGCGCAACAGTTCGGGCACATTGCCGTTTGCAATCTCCTGCGCCAGGCCTTCGGCGATGGCCGTTTTGCCGACGCCCGCTTCACCGATCAGCACGGGGTTGTTTTTTGTCCTTCGGCAAAGCACTTGAATGACACGTTCAATTTCATTGCGGCGACCAATCACGGGATCGAGTTCATCTTTCTTCGCGAGATCCGTGAGGTCGCGGCCAAACGCACGCAGGGCGGGGGTTTTGACGTCTTTTTTTGTCGGTTCGCCGCTTTCCTGATCGGATTCAGGCGGCGTGAAATTTGGATCCAACTCTTTGAGAATTTCATTGCGCGTGCGTTCGATATCGACTTCTAGACTCTTGAGCACGCGCGCGGCGACTCCCTCCCCTTCACGCAAGAGTCCGAGCAAAATATGTTCGGTACCAACGTAGGAATGATTGAGCGCCTTGGCTTCCTTGCCGGCGAGCGCGAGTACTTTCTTAACGCGCGGAGTATAAGGAACATTGCCAACCATCTTGGTCTCCGGTCCAGAGCCAACTTGCTTCTCCACCTCCATGCGCACGGTCTCAAGATCGAGACCCATCTTCTGCAAAACGTTCACCGCTACGCCCTGTCCCAGTTTGATGAGTCCCAGGAGTAGATGCTCGGTGCCGACGTAGTTGTGATTAAAGCGGTCGGCCTCTTTGCGGGCAAGCGCCAGAACTTGCTGAGCGCGCGGCGTGAAATTATTCATTATTCGATGACCCGGTAGTCGCCCCATTGCCCGACTCCCTGGCCATCTTACTAATATCAGGTTTGGGGAAGAGTTTCAAACGTTCGCGAATAATTTGGGCGCGCAGATGATCGCGCTCTTCCGCATTCAACTTCTGTTGAGAGCTTTTCTGTAAATGCGCAGGCTGTGTGTCGATGAACAACTCGTCTATCGGCAAACGTCGATTTTCGGGAAATGTGCCGAGATCGACACCAAGTTTGATGATTGATAACAAATTGAGCGCTTCCTTTGAAGCCATCGCGTGCGCGTAGGTCAAAACGCCGTAGGCGCGGCCGATTTGGTCCGAAAGCGTGTTTGATTTTTTTTGGAGCAAAACCTGTCGCGCATCATGCTCCTTCTCGATGATGGTTTCAATGACTTTGCTCAGGCGATTGATGATCTCGTCTTCTTTTTCACCGAGCGTTGTCTGGTTTGAAATCTGGAAAAGATTGCCCATCGCCTCGGTTCCTTCGCCGTAAAGACCGCGCACGGCGAGACCGATCTTGCTCACAGCCTGGATGACCTGGTTAATCAGCTCACTCAGAACAAGACCCGGCAAGTGCAACATTGCGGAAGCGCGCATTCCCGTGCCCACGTTTGTAGGGCACGCGGTCAGATATCCGAGACGCTGATCGTAGGCAAACTCCAGCTTGTTTTCTAGGGCGCTGTCGATTTTATCGACGAGTTTGAATGCCTGTTTCAACTGCAAACCGGATCGGATCGATTGCATGCGCAGATGGTCCTCTTCATTGATCATGATGCTGAGGGTTTGCCGGCGATTCATGACTACCGCGCTGCCGACGCCTTTGGCGGCGTGCTCACGACTGATCAAATGGCGCTCGACGAGGACCTGCTTCTCGAGCGCGGAAAGATCCTGCAGCCCTTCCGCAAATGAATCCTGCATTTCGGGCAGCTCTTCCACCCGCGGTCTGATCAGGTCGAGGATCGAGCTGCGTTCCGCCTTCTTGGCCCAACCGGGAAAAGCGCGGTTGCGCAAGTTGCGGGCGAGCCGCACTCGGCTACTGATCACGATTTGGTGATGAGGCCCTTCACCGCGCAGCCATTCTCCGGCAGTAGACATGACATTGGAAAATTTCATGGCCTAATGCGCTAGCTCGCTTTCGAGTTGCTTGATTTGATCGCGCAACGAAGCGGCCGTTTCGTAGTTTTCTTCTGCGACTGCTTTCTGCAAGTTCTCAGCCAACGTGCGCATCCGGTGGCTTAACTCCATGGCACGGTGTGCGCGCTGCGGCAATTTCCCGACATGCTCGGTGCCTTTGTGCATCGCTTTCAAGAGCGCGTTTAAACCTTCCGCGAATGTAACATAGCATGCGCTGCATCCGAGCCGGCCGGTTTTCTTGAAATCCGCCTGGCTAAACCCACACACTGGGCATTTCTGAATCGATGCCCCTTTCTCGATTTCCTCGGCCGCACCGATACCAAGGAGCAAATCGGCCAGGGCGAAACCAGTTGGGTCCTGCACTCCTTTTTCTTTCGAGCAAGCGTCGCAGAGATTCACCTTCTGCATTTTGCCTTCCAGGATTTGTGTCAGGAAGACCGTCGCGTCATTACATTTGCAAACATCGCACAACATCTCTGCTTGTTAGACCTCAAAAAGCTTTAAACATTCAAGCGCTAAATTTTTCTTAATACCTTCAGTGCTCACGTCGGATGTGACCGAAGTCATGAATAAACAGGCGTCCCGGTCTCACGCGTCATTTCTCGGAATCGTGCGATCGTGCGCGCGGTGATTGGTCCCGGCTTTCCATTCCCGATCACCCGTCCATCAGCCTTGATAACGGGAATGATCTCCGCAGCGGTCCCCGTCAGGAAGCATTCGTCCGCGATGAAGACATCGTGGCGGGTAATATCGGTCTCGGTAATTTTAATTCCAAGTTCCGCCGCAATCTCAAAGACAATCGATCGTGTAATTCCGCGCAGGGCACCGGCCGCAATGGGCGGCGTAAAAATTTGACCGCGCTTGACGATGAAAACGTTGTCGGCCGTGCATTCGGCGACGTTTCCCGCATCGTTTAACATGAGCGCTTCGTCCGCACCGGCGAGATTTGCCTCAATTCGCGCCATCACATTATTCAAATAATTGAGCGACTTTACCGCGGGATTAAGCGCAGCCGGATTGCTGCGGCGCGTTGCACACGTCACGATCGTCAATCCTTTGCGATAAAAATTCTCATGATAGAGCGCAATCGTCGCGGCAATGATAATCACACTTGGATGTTTACATTGCATCGGATTCAAACCCAGATTGCCAATACCGCGGGTGACTAACAACCGAATGTAACCGTCGCGCAGACCATTCTGGCGGATTGTTTCGAGTACCGCCGCGGCCATTTCCCGCATCGAGATCGGGACTTGCAGACAGATCGAGCGCGCCGAATCCCAAAGCCGTTCGAGATGTTCCTCGAGCCGAAACACACGCCCATTGTAAAAGCGAATACCCTCGAAAATTCCGTCGCCGTAAAGCAGACCGTGATCGAAAACAGAAATCTTCGCGTTCGCTTCCGAATAAAACTTTCCGTCGATGTAAATCTTGGCTTCCTTGACGCCGGATGTCGCGCGCGGGCGACTCTCCACCGCCGGTTCGATTGCCGACTCAGCCGTAGGCTCGTGGGTTTTTGGTTCGTCTATGACCGTCGTTTCAGTGGTTTTCATAGTTACGAAAAAAATCTCCGGTGTTTCAGTGCGCAATTCAAGCCGCAAATGAGAAGTGCTATAAAGTTAAAACGTTACATCGGGACGCTTTGGCCATTTGCAACGTTGTAACTTTTTTAAAATTTAACTCTTTCACTCATTGCAACACGCCGTCTTTTATGTGCAATTGACGATCACCGCGCGCGGCCAACCGGGCGTCGTGCGTGACGACGAGCAACGTCTTGTTTCGCTCACGCGCGAGATTCAAGAGAAGATCGATGATCGCGTCTCCGGTTTTGGAATCGAGGTTCCCGGTCGGTTCATCAGCGAAAATAATATCGGGATCATTGGTCAACGCCCGCGCGATGGCGACGCGTTGCTGCTCACCTCCGGAAAGCTCCGCGGGCAAATGATGCATGCGGTCACTTAAACCGACAGCGCTTAAACCTTCTTCGGCCGTTTTTCTTGTTGTTTGACGCCCAATCATTGCCGGCAGCAGCACATTTTCCAACGCGGTGAGTTCCGGCAGTAGAAAATAACCCTGGAAAATGAAACCCATCTTCCGATTGCGCAGCCGTGCCTGCGCGCTCGAACTACCGTTATAGAGCCGGCGTCCTTCAAATTCCACCGTCCCGGATTCCGGCCGTTCCAGCCCGGCCAGCGTGTAAAGTAGAGTGGTCTTGCCCGCACCCGATGCACCCGAGAGAAAGGTCGCCTCACCATACGAAATCTCCATCGAGATACCGCGCAACACTTCGATCCGACGCGAGCCCATTCGAAAAGATTGAAAGAGATCACGCGCGATTAATTGAGGGGTTGTAGCCTCCATCGGTCGAATATTGTTGGCATTGTATCTGCCCCAAACGCGTCGCGAGCACAAGAGCCTGTCTCCGATGATGGCGGCGCATCAACATCATACCCGTACGCAAAAAGCCGCCGTCAAAATCACTCTCGCGGCAGCTTCTTGATAAGACCAGATACTTGTTATGTCATTCCCAAGGATTCCAGCGTTGGTCGATCGATTGCTGATGTTATGTAGAGTCCGTGGTCGCGTTGGTAAGCCGCGATCGCCCCACGCGTAAGCGGCCCGAGCAGACCATCGACGTCGCTCTGATAATAACCTTGTTGTTGCAGCGCGGCCTGCACATTGGCGATCACCTGATCGGGTGGCAAATCATTATAGCCGTAGATAGGGCCGTCATATGCATAATACGCGTTGGAATCGTAGCCCCAAGCCGGGTACCAATAGCCCGCGTTCCAAGCATACCACCCACCGTACACGAAAACGACGCGATTGTAATGGTTCCTCCACCAGTTCCTCTCGTGCCATTGTGACGAATAGTTTCGAAAGACTGTATAATTTGAACCCTGCCAGTTTTGGCTCCCTTGAATGTGTCTGTTTTGCTGAAATGTTACGGCTCTGATCGTTGCCGGACGCGTGTTGGTCTGGAGATTGAAGCGCTTGGCCTTGTATGTCTTAGCACTTGACTGAAACCCGGCGGCGTTGGTCGCGCTCCCTTTCGATTTCTTTAACTTCTGGCCGTGCGCTGCACCGCCCGCTATCTGCCCACCCTGCGTAGCGATCTGTTGTGACGCTTTCGTCTTCTCTTTTGTTTTCTGTGCTCCAGCGCCCGCGGTAGTCACCTGCTGCGGGACCTTTGCCTTTTTCGTCTTCTGTACTCCAGCGCCCGCGGTAGTTACCTGCTGCGGGACCTTTGCCTTTTTCGTCTTCTGTACTCCAGCGCCCGCGGTAGTTACCTGCTGCGGGCCTTTTGCCTTTTTCGTCTTCTGTGCTCCAGCGCCCGCCGCGCGTCCCCCCGGCGTAGTCACCTGCTGTGACCCTTTTGTTTTCTGTGGTCCGCCGCTCGGCGCGGCTGCGTGCTGCGCTGATTGCGTTTGTTTTTTCTTCGCTGGCTTCTTTGATTTGTTTTCTTCTTGCGCACCGCCTGCCGCAAACGCGAGCGCAAGACTGCAAATTAAAACAAGAAACGTTCTCATAAGCTATTTCCTTCTGGGTTGTTGGACACCGCGGTGTCCTCATTTATTCAACGTTGGAGCGATGCCTTTTGGACGCTTAGCCTGACGCAATAGCGGCGCAGCCATATCTTTTCGGTACGCAAAAAGCCGCCGTTGAAATCATTCCGCGGTGGCTTCTTGATTAATAGGAATCTGCTTACGACATTCCCAATGATTCCAGCGTTGGTTGATCGATTGCGGCTGTTTCTACCAGCCCGTTGGCGCGTTGGTAATCCGCGACCGCCGCACGGGTAAGCGGACCGAGAAGACCGTCCACTTCACCATGATAATAACCCTGCTGTTGCAGCGCGGACTGCACATTTGCGATTACCTGATCGGGTGGCAAATCGTTATAGCCGTAGATTGGGCCGTCATACGGATAATAGGAATTTGCTTGATCGTACCCCCAAGCCGGGTACCAATAGCCGGCGTTCCAATAATACGCTCCCCCACCGATCACGACGATGCGGTTGTAACGCTGTCTCCACCAACCCTGATCGTGCCACTCGGACGAATAGTTTCGAAAGACCGTATAATTTGAACCTTGCCAGTTTTGGCTCCCCTCAATGTGCCTGTTTTGTTGGAACGTCACTGCAGGCGCGACTTCGGGTTTCGGTTTATTTGCCAGGTTGAAGTGCTGAGGCTTCACCTTGGTGCCCGCAGCCACTGCCTTGCCGGCTCCCGTTGCTTTTCCGACTTCCGCTGGCTTGCCGGCTCCAGTTGCTTTTCCGACTTTCTCTGGCTTGCCCGCCCCTGTTGGCTTGCCCGTCCCGGTTGGCTTGCCTGCTCCAGTTGCTTTTCCGACTTTCTCTGGCTTGCCCGTCCCGGTCGGCTTGCCTGCTGCTTTTCCCGTCGGTTCTGAAACCTGCCCAGCCTGCGCGCCCTTTTTCTTCGGTTTTTCCTCCTTCTTTTTCCCTTGTTCCTCACCAAGCGCGACGCATGCCAGTGCAAGACTGCAAATTAAGACAAGAAACCTTCTCATAAGTTTTTTTCTTCTGGGTTGTTAGACACTTCGATGCCTCTATCTATTCAACGTTGGCGTGACGTCTTTTGGATGCCTCATGCGCTATTGCGCGGCGTCTCGTCTCTATAGAACGGGATTACATGGGCCAAGTCTGGGACACATGCCTTACGAAAGTTCAATCACGACATCACATCGTTAATAAGCGCATCTAGGTTTTCTGCGAAAAAAAGAGCCGCGCGATGCACTGATCGTGCGGCTCTCCGCGAATAGGATTCCCGATTCTATGTTAAACCCAACGTCGTGAGCGTGGGCTGATCGACTGCCGAAGTGATCGCCAATCCATGGTCAGCTTGAAAAGCTGCAATCGCCCCCCGCGTTTGCGGTCCAAGGAGGCCATCGACCGTCCCGGCGTAATAACCGTCCCGTTGCAATTGGATTTGCACGTTGATGATAACCTGGTCGGGCGTCAGATCGCCGTAGCCGTAGATAGGGCCGTCGTAAGGATAGTAAGCTCCCGAAGCATAACCCCAAGCCGGATACCAGTAACCCGCATTCCAATACCACCACCCGCCGCTCACAAAGATTATGCGAGAGTAATGATTTCTCCACCAAGTGCGGTCATGCCATTGCCGGCGATAATCGCGAAATGCGGCGTAGTTCTGACCGCGAAAACGATCGCTCCGCCAGTTGTTGACGATGCGAACGTTTCTTTGGCGACTAGCCACCACGTTGTTGCGAGCAGCGATTCTTGCATTAGCGGTCGCAGTTCGCGCGCTGCGCACGCGCGCCGCTTCCACGCGGCTGCTTCGCAGTGTGCTTGCGCGACTGATATTTCTCTCGCGGTTAACCGTTACGTTCCTGCGAGCACCGATTCTTTCGCTGGCAGTCGTAGTTCTTGTACTGCGCACGCGCGCCGCCGAAACACCTCGCGATGCTCTCATCGTTCTCGCGTGGCTCACAACGTGGCCTCCGCCCTTCGCCGATACTGTCTGCACGGTTGCCGCGCCTCTCGCCTTCTTCGCTGACTTATGCGCTGTTTTACTTGGAGCGCTCCATGTCGTCAGCACTAGCGCGAGGCTTCCGACGCATGTCAAAAATGCAATACGTTTCATGATGTTCCCTCTGTTTTGTCCTTTTCTAGTTTGGACAGCAGCCCGGGCGAATTATTCAACATCGTCAATAAACGGGCGATGATATGCCCGGCGCGATGCCCTTTTAGTTAACGTCGGCGCGATGCCTTTTGGATGCCTAATGCGCAACTCCAGGCCGCTGCTATGAATCCCCGAAAGCATCCGGGACTGGAACAGACGCCCCATAAAACTGCACTCCTCCGTTCCTCAGCGCTGTTGTCGCACTGCTTCGAACAGCACAATTGCGACTGCGGTCGCGAGGTTCAGGCTGCGCGTCCCGTGCATCGGGATGGTAAGGCAATTGTCGATGTTTTCCGCCAGCAAGTTCTCCGGCAATCCCTTCGTTTCTCTTCCGAAAACAAGGAAATCACTCTCTCGAAACTTCACATCGTAATAGGCGTGCCCGAACTTTGTTGTTAGAAAAAAATAGCGAGTACTTGATGATTGTGTGCGCTGCAATTCCGCAAACGAATCCCATGTGCGCACATCTACTTCGTCCCAATAATCCAGGCCGGCGCGTTTTAACTGCCGATCTTCTAATGAAAAGCCGAGCGGCTTTACCAAATGCAATTTCGAACGCGTCGCCAGACAAAGTCGCCCGATATTGCCGGTATTTGGCGGAATCTCCGGCTCAATCAGGACAACGTTGAACATGCTGTAGCCGGGCGTCGCTGACGCCGGGCCGCGGTCAGCAACCGCGGCTACAGTTTGCTCGCCACAAATTTTTCGAGCTTGACGACGTCGGCGGCGAATTTGCGAATGCCTTCCGCCGTTTTCTCAGTCGCCATCGCATTGTCGTTTACGAGGTAGCGGAATTTTTTTTCATCGAGCTCGAGGCGCTCCACGTTAGCCGTCTCGGCTTTTTCCGGATCGAGTTTGCGTTCGACTGGCTCATACGATTCGGAAAGCTCCTTCATCAATTCGGGACTGATCGTAAGCAGGTCGCAACCGGCGAGCTCGATTATCTGCCCGACGTTGCGAAAGCTTGCGCCCATCACTTCGGTCTTGTAGTCGAACTTTTTGTAGTAAGTGTAAATTTCATCCACTGACTGCACGCCGGGATCTTCCGGACCGGTGTAATCGCGTTTGTTCGCGGCTTTGTACCAATCGTAAATCCGGCCGACGAATGGCGAGATCAATTGCACTTGCGCCTCCGCGCAGCGCACTGCTTGTGGCAACGAAAACAGCAGCGTCAAATTGCATTTGATCCCTTCCTTTTGCAGCTGCTCAGCCGCATTAATGCCTTCCCATGTCGATGCAACTTTGATCAGTACACGTTCGCGCGGGATTTTTCGCTCTTCGTAGAGCTTGACGAGTTGGCGTGCTTTCTTGATGGAACCCTCGACATCAAAGGAGAGGCGGGCGTCGGTTTCAGTAGAGACGCGGCCCGGCACAATCTTCAGAATCTCGCAGCCGAATTGCACAAGAAGATGGTCGACGATGTTTTCAATTTGCGCCGCCCCGTTTAGTCCAGACTTTTTCCGATCGGTAAGCACTTCGTCGAGCAAATGTCCGTACTCCTGTTTTTGCGTCGCGGCATAAACCAAACTTGGATTCGTGGTCGCATCTTGCGGTTCAAATTCTTTGATCGATTCGAAATCAGCTGTATCTGCCACGACTTTGGTGAATTTCTTGAGTTGATCGAGCTGGTTCAGCTTCGTTTCGCTTTTCTTTGGTTCGACAACAGCGGTGCTCATAATTTTATCTCCGGATTGAGTTCGCATCGAAACGGCGTTTCGTGCGTATTCAAACCGTACGTCTCGTGCGGACTTCGCACAACCTGAATTCAATACTGTAGTGGTGGCAGCGGTGTCGGTTGTACCGCCTCGGTCAGTGCGTCGCCTTAAACCGAAACGGGCCGGCTCGGCGTAACGGCGCGCTTTGAGCCGAGCGCTGCCTTCACGAAATTATTTCCAAGCTCCCACATCGGTCCCGGAAACTTGCGGCACTCGGTCAGCACATCATCCAGCGCGTTAACGAACATATCGATCTCGCGCTCGCCGATGATAAGTGGTGGCAAGATCTTCGCAAAAAGCACTTTGTCGATCTTATGCAACAGCTTCCACGCCATCTTGAGTTTGAATTCCTGCGGCTCGTGAAATTCGATCGCGATCATCAGCCCTTTGCCGCGCACTTCTTTGATGAAAGAATGTTTCGCGCGCAACCTGTCGATCTTCTCCATTAACAAGGCACCCATACTCGCAGAATTCTCGATCAGATTTTCCGAATCGATCACTTCTAGTGCAGCGAGTCCGCAAGCCATCGCCAGGTTATTGCGTCCGAACGTGGTCGAGTGCACAACACAACGGTCCATCCGGCTGAACGTCTTTTGATAAATCTCGCGCCGCGCTACAATCGCGCCGCACGGGACGTAACCCCCACTTAACGTCTTTGCGAGCGTGATGATGTCTGGCTCCAAATTCCAATGCTGAAATCCAAACATTTTTCCGGTGCGGCCAAGTCCGGTCTGCACTTCGTCGGAAATCAACAGCGTTCCGTATTTACGGCAAAGCTCCTGCGCATGAACGAAAAAATCGGTGTTGGGCGATTTGCAGCCCTTCCCCTGAACCGTTTCAATCACAAACGCCGCAACATCGCGCGACGATAATTGTCGATCCAATGCTTCAATGTCATCGATCGGCACTCGGGCATCGAACCCTTCCATCAGCGGACCGAAGCCTTCGGTAAAGCTCTCACAGCCCATCAGCGAAAGTGAACCCAGGCTCAGTCCGTGAAATGCGCTCCCCAGCGAAACGGCTCGTCTCCGAGCCGTTGCCGCGCGCGCAAATTTCAACGCACCTTCCATTGCCTCGGTACCAGAGTTGCAAAAGAAAACGGCATCGAGATGCGGGGGCGTTCGTTTGGTTAGCGCTTCGGCAAGTAATCCGCTCAAAAGTGAGCAATCCATCTGCACCATGTTTGGCAAATCGAGATCGAGCACATCGCGAATTGCTTGCTTCACGACAGGATGATTGCGCCCGATGTTGAAGACGCTGTAGCCGCTCAGAAAATCCAGATACGGCTGGTTGTCCATATCGTAGAGATAAGCGCCCTCGGCCCGCGCATAGACTTTGTCGAACCCAATCACGCGCTGCGCTGCCACCAAAGTGCGGTTCACGTGCCGCTCATGCAGCTGATAATTCTAGCCCAGCCGCGCGGCCACGATTTCCTTTAGATCAAACGCCATTGGAATTGTGTAGGCGATTTAGCCTCGGAACGCAAACCGCACGCACCCTGTCACGGCTTCCAGTTGAGATAGGCTTCGTGCGCGCCCACCTGCAGGTCGGTCTTTCCTGGCGAATACCGTTCCAACTGCGTAGCGAGCCATTGGAACCATTCAAAAGTTTTCTGTGAACCGCTGCGACGGCGTTCTTCTTCGACATAGGGCCGCACTTTGCGCCACGCGAGACGAACGGTGCCACCCATCAAGTCCCCGACCACTTGCAAAGGAACGATCCGCGCATAAACAGAATAGCCGAGCCCTTCGAGAATCACGCCAATCGCCTGCACCGC
>VBQB01000332.1 GCA_005887855.1 Verrucomicrobiota bacterium
ATTGGTTGATTTGCTTGGTGAAATCGCAAGACGGAAGAAGGCGACACCTGCTCAGATCGCGCTCGCCTGGTTGCTTGCCCAGAAGCCGTGGATTGTTCCGATCCCAGGCACAACGAAGTTGCATCGGCTGGAAGAAAATATCGGAGCGGCTTCAATCGAACTTACGTCTGATGATCTCCGCGAGATCGAAAGCGCCGCATCAAAGATCAAGGTGGAAGGTGCTCGATATCCCGAAAAGCTGGAGCAACTGACCGGTCGCTGAGAATCCTCCGAACGCCGACGAAGTGCCGGAAAGTTACCTAGCACTGGGACTGGGACTGGGAGATTTTTCACAGCGAGAGCAAATATGGCGTTCTTCATAGCAAGCTGTGGCACAGTCACATTCGCAATCCGGTGAGTCTTTTCCATAACAATTTGTGACCTCCTTGCATTCCGATGCCCCGAAAACAAATGTTCCTGGGCTATGAGGGGTGCAGTCCGCAGTTGGCTGCGTTGGCACATACATGATCGCTTTATCACCAGGCATTCTTTTCCCATCCATTTCAACCTTCACTCCGACGATCTCGAGCGCTATCGGAGAGGGATCTACAGTTCCTGGAATTACTTTTACTATGTTCTTGAGATCGCAAGGAAGGTCCGCGATTGTTTCTTTTGTCAGCGATGACGCAAATTTGCTCATCCCAGCGGCATTAACTTCTCGCACATTCTCAGGCCGTAGCTCGGACTTAAAAAGGCGGCTGAAAGCGGCCTTGCATTTAGGAAAGACCTTTTTCTCGTAAGCGGTTTGGGTCTTTGGGGGTCTAGCCGAAAAGACTAACAGGGCCATCGAGCAGATCACCATGGTTATTGCTGCAAGAATTCTTGGGAGTTTCATGCGGCCTTTGTCCTGATTTTGTTAAAGGAAGTCAAGCCAAAAAAGGCACCCGCAGATTTGTATCAGTAGAATTCGCGGCCCAGACCTGGACATTTAACGCTCAGAACCGGATGCGCCTTCGAGGTATTGCGGCTTCGCCGAAATACAGAACGCTAACTCGAGCTTAGAATCTTCAAGATCTTCTCGATCGTGTTCCAGTTGCGGGTCGTGACCGGCACGCCCAGGCGCTTCTCGATCTTGCCGAGGTAGCTGATCGCCTTCATCTGCCGACGATACAGACCTAGGACGAATCGGCCTTGAATCGCAATGATCTTCACCAGTCAGGTCCGAGCCGGACTGGCGATAAATATTTGAGGTAAGTCGCAACGAATACCAGCGCGAAGCGCTTTTGCGGCGATGCTGACGAATCGCGTGGTGTCGGGCCCGGAGGGTTGGCGTACGAACGGATCCTTTCGGACAAGATCGAGAATTTCTTTCGCGGGACAGATCATAATCTCGCATTTGAACGGCAACTTCCGAGCGATCGCCGCGCGAAGAGCGGATCCGCTGACGTCTTCGCGGACAACAAACGTGCCGACCGCGCCAATGTTGACGATGTCGAACTTGGCCAGCTGTTCGCGATTAGCGCCGGCTGACATCGATTTGTCCCACCGACGTTCACCGCGCGAAGAAATACGACCCAGGCCATGCATCAGTCTGCACTGACGAGTGGCCAGTGACGAGTCACGAGTGAACTGGCCAGAAGAAAATTGAGAGTTGATCCGCCTTCGTTGCTACGGCGCGACAGGTGGTTGAGAATTAAGAGGCCAAGGAAGCGAGGAACGGAGCAGGCTTCAACGGAAAAATACTCATGAGTAAAGTGTGGTTCATTACCCGGGGCGCCGCAGTTATGCTCGCGTCATTTCAATTGCTGGCCCAGGGAAAGGAACGTTCCATGGAACACCCGACTTTTTATCGCACGATAAAGATAGATGGACTCTCGATCTTTTACAGGGAGGCCGGCCCGAAAGATGCGCCGACGCTTCTCCTGCTGCACGGACTTCCCTCTTCGTCTCGCATGTTCGAGTCTCTCTTCGCCCGGCTTTCCGATCGCTATCACCTTGTCGCGCCTGATTACCCGGGCTTCGGACACAGCGACTGGCCGGACCCGAAAAAATTCGCGTA
>VBQB01000333.1 GCA_005887855.1 Verrucomicrobiota bacterium
AGGCAATCTCTTCGTCATCTTCGGCGAGCCAGATATCTCACTCCTGCCAGAAAAAGACAATCAGCTTAGCGTCAAAGTAAACGGCGTAGATGTGTTCGACCCAAGTACCGGCGAAGTCCGCAGCGACAGCGCTGAAGGCATAGCCTGCTGGTTCATCGACACCGACTACAACGGCGAAAGCTTTTTTGTCCGCCATGCGTACTTCCTCGGCCAAAACGATCCCTACAGCGCGTTAAAAACAACACTCAAAGCCGAAATCAATCAAGAAGCGTGGGAGACGCTACACAGCGACACTTCGCGACCAATCGATAAACCAAAAGCCGGCCGGATCGCTGTCACAGTAATCAATCATCTCGGTGATGAGGTGATGAAAGTGTTCAAAGTCGGCTGAAGCACCTTTTATGCAGATCACACCTACTTCATTAACCATTACGCAGCTGCTAGGATCGGCAAACGAGCAGTACGTCGTTCCCGCATATCAGCGCCGCTATTCTTGGCAGGAAAAGCAGTTATGGGAGTTACTCGATGACATTAGTCTGCTTGAGGGTTCTGACACACATCTTCTTGGAAGCATCGTTTGTCTAACCGGTCACCATAAAGCCGGCATGAATAAGCTAGAACTTGTGGATGGCCAACAGCGGCTAACGAGCGTGAGCATTCTTCTTCACTGCATCATGGGAAAATTGAAGGAGGAAGGAGAAATGATCGAGGCGCAAGATATCGAGCGATTGTTGCAGGCGAAGGCGTTGGGCGCTAATCCCGTGCGAAAAATTGCTCTCGATTCTTTGGATTCTAATGAATTCGAAAAACAACTTTCCGGCCAACGACCCGAGCATCCTGCTAATCTCAATCTGGATTTTGCGTTCAAGACCTTTCGAGGGTGGGTGGATAGCAAGGAACTGCCTCAACTCGGAACATTTTTATATCGCCTCAAGAACCAGGCCATCGTCATCCGTCTCGACGTCAGCGACGCTAAAGACGCTTTTAAACTATTCGAAACCATTAACAATCGTGGACTCAGTCTGAGTCCGACAGACATTATCAAGAACTTTGTGCTCGGGAACGCAGCACGGTTCGGCCCGGAGGCTCTGGAGTTAGCTCGTACTAGATGGGCGGAACTTATCGTGAATCTCGACGGCACTAACTTCGAAGCGTTCTTCCGACATTTCATGACGGCGCAACTGAAAAGGAGGATCACCGTTTCATACGTGGTCTCGACCTTCAAAACCCTGTTCATGCGTACCGTGAAGGAGGCCGCGCAATTACCCGATCACCACTGGTACACTGAAGAGGAAGATATCCAAACAGCAGAAACCGCAGAAACTGCAGAGCAGGCGCCGGAGGGAGTAACTGAACCGGAAGATTTGGAGGTCGACCAAATTTCGTTCGCGGAGTTTTTGGATCGCTTAGTTCAAAGCGCGAAGATTTACAGCGATATTGTTCTTGCGCGAACGGGCATTCCGAAACTCGATCGACACTTAGTTCATCTTAGGATGATCAAATCAGTTCAGACGTATGGATTTCTGATGTCCTTACGAGCTGGGGGGTGCAGTGATTCAGACTTTGGTACGATCTTGGGACTTACTGAGGCATTTCTACTCCGGCGACACATTTGCCGAGAACGTTCCAACGAAAACGAAACTGTTTTTGCGCGCCTGTGCGGAATTGACCCTCACGATCCAATCTCAGCTGTCCGTGAGGCGTATCGCGAATATTGCCCAAGTGATGAGAAATTTAAGGAGGAGTTCATGACCGGGACTTTTCCTGCAGGTTTGATTGAGAGAGCTCGATATTGTTTGGAGCAGATCGAGCTGCATCAGCAGGGTAAGTATCCGGAATTGTTTGTCGGCGGTCCCGACGTTGTGCATGTCGAGCACATCATTCCACAAAAAATAAAGGCCAAGAAGGCCAAAGAAGAATTCGGGGATTGGCCGGCCTATCTCGGGCCGAAGTCTGAACTCCTCCATCCGAAATACGTCGGCCGGATCGGAAACATGACGCTTTTCGCAGGACCCCTAAATATCGGTGCCTCAAATAATCCGTACGAGCGGAAGAAGGCGGCATATTCCGATTCGGCAATTAAAATGACTCAGTCTCTCCCGAACGAGTTCCCAGAATTTCGCTTTGAGCAAGTCGATGAACGTTCGAGAGAATTTGCTGCTCTTGCCGTGAAGCTTTGGCCAATGCCGTAAGCTGTGATGGAATTTCTCATTGCCGACACGTTCACCGATAGCCTTGCGCGATTGACCGGTGACGAGCAAAAGGCAGCCAAGACAACGGCGTTTGATCTTCAGGTGGACCCAGTCAATCCGGGAATGGCTCTTCACCGAATCGACAATGCGAAAGACAAGAATTTTTGGTCAGCTCGAGTCGGGCGCGACATTCGCCTGATCATTCACAAAACAAAAGACAGCTTCCTTCTCTGCTATGTCGATCATCACGATGCTGGTTACGCTTGGGCGGAACGACGAAGGGTGGAAACACATCCGAAGACCGGTGCAGCACAGCTTGTTGAGAGTCGGGAGCGGGTTCAAGAAATCGTTATCCCTTCGTACGTTACAACTCCAGCGCATGTCGCTGAAAAGGAAAAGCTTTTCGCGAACCTGTCCGACGAGACTTTACTGAGCTACGGAGTTCCCGATGAATGGATGAAAGATGTTCGCGAAGCAGATGAAGACAGTTTGCTCCCGCTA
>VBQB01000115.1 GCA_005887855.1 Verrucomicrobiota bacterium
TCCTTTTCGTCGCTAAGGTTTTCCAGCGGAAGGACGGCGATGCTTTTTTCCGGTGGTAAACTCGTCGCCACGTTCCGATGCCGGTAGAATGGAAGCCCCAGCGCAAGAGCAAGCACTAACAATACAAGCACCAGAACGGCAGGCGATCGTGTCCAGCGCAGCCATGAAGGCGCGGTTGTGGTGCGCTCCAACTCGCCCTTCAATTCCAGGTTGCGGCGTAGGTGTTTGAGCGCTTGAAGCATTTCGCTGGCGCTCTGGTACCGCTCTCTTCGATCTTTGCGCAGCGTTTTGCTGATGATCTGCTGAAGCTCAGCCGGAGTCTGCCTGATATAACTCGTGAGCGGCGGTGGTTCTTTTTCAAGGATCGAAGACATGACTTCTCTTGGGGTATCGCCGATGAATGGCGCATGCCCCGTTACCATTTCGTAAAGGACTACGCCCAGACTCCAGATATCGGTACGTTTATCAACCGGCGCGCCGCACGCCTGTTCCGGTGACATGTACGGAACGGTTCCGAGTATCGAGCCCAGGTTGGTCTCAACCAGCAAGAGCGCTTCGTCTTTCGGCATCGTTGCTGGCGCTTCCTGTTCGGCAAGCTTTGCAATCCCGAAGTCGAGCACTTTCACGTACCCGTCCGGCCGGAGCATCATGTTCCCCGGGTTGATGTCGCGATGAACAATCCCATTTTCATGGGCGGCGGCGAGCGCGCTTGCCACCTGGATCGCAACATCGACAGCTTCACTCAACTCCATTCGCCCGCGTGTCAGACGTTGACGCAGTGTCTCGCCTTCGATCAGTTCACTGGCAATGTAATGAGTTGAGTGATCCTCACCGATCTCGTAAACTGTCAGGATATTTGGATGATTGAGACCAACCACGGCGCGCGCTTCCTGTTGAAACCGCTTCAGGCGCTCCGCGTCCCCGGTAAAGCGCGCGGGCAGGAGTTTGAGCGCGGCCTTGCGGCCCGCTGTCATGTCAGTGGCCAGATAGACTTCACCCATCCCGCCGGTGCCGATCCGTTCAGAAATTTTGTAGTGGCCAATCGTGCGACCGACGAGCAAATCAGCTTGCCCGTTTTCAATAATCCGCGTCGCAAAGCGCGCAGCAGGGGTTTCAATGAAGCTGCCTACTCGTTGACGTGAAGCCAGGAGCGTTTCGACTTTACGGCGCAAAAGCTCATCACCTTCGCAGGCGGTATCCAGGAATGCGCCAATCTGGTCCGGCTCTTGATCGAGCGCTGCACGAAAGATTTCCTCAATCGTTTGAAATCGCGCCGGCGTCATATTCGGGAAAATGACGAAATCCAAATGCCGAATGCCGAAAGAATAATGAAGCCCGAATGACGAATGCATTTGGCTTCGCGGGGTTTGGATCTTCGCATCGCGGTTAGTCTTTTACTTGTTTCTCCAAATTTTGGAGAACATTAGATGCAGTTCCCTTGCTTCAAGCCAGAGCGTTCCAGCTTGTGGTTTCATTCCGGCATTGCCCGAACGGCGATCCGAAGGAAATGCTTGGTTTCGCGCGCTTCCTTCCGGCAAGTTCCAATGCTTTTCAGAAATTCCTTTTTGGAAACTGCGTCGTCAGCTTCGACGTAGTTAGCGCCAACATTAGTGCCGGCGCCAACAAGCTGAGTGATAATTCGAGTGGTTACCGGATTTAGTGGAATCGTCTTCGCGAAATCGATAATTGCTTCGCCAAATCGAGCCGTTCGTTCTTCCAAATCGTAAACCCGTTTCGTCTCTGGCTCTTCGCGGACAAGTCCTGCGCCATCATCCCAAAACGAATCGTCGGCCCGCGCATCCGGGCCTTCCGATTTCGTCATTCCTTCGTCCTTCGTCATTCGAGCTTCGTCATTTCCGTCAGTCCACGTTGTGCAATTCCGTATACAGCCATACTTTGGCGAATTCCCACTCACGCCTCACCGTTACACGTGAAATCTTGAGCACCTCTGCGATCTCGTCATAGTTGAGCCCGCCAAAATATTTGAGCTCGACGACTTGACCTTTTCTTGAGTCGAGGCTGACCAGTCTTTCCAGTGCCTCATGTAGATCAACAATTTCCTTGGATTGCTCCGGTGAGACAATTGCTGCTTCGTCCAACTCTACCTTGAGCGCGCCGCCGCCGCGCTTTTGGGCTCGATCACTCCTAGCGTAGCTAACCAGGATTTGGCGCATCGCTTGGGCGGCCACAGCGAAGAAGTGGGCGCGGTTCTGCCAGCGTGGATTGGTTTGGTCGGCCAGGCGCAGATAAGCCTCGTTGACCAGCGCCGTAGTTTGCAGTGTGTGGTCGGGGCGTTGTCCGCCCATATGACGATGAGCGAGGCGTCGGAGTTCCTCATAGACCAGCGGGGTCAATTCCGCGAGGGCAGCATCGTCCCCGCGACTCCAGTGCGCCAAAAGCTCGGTCACTCTTTGCCGAGAGACCGAAGGCGCATCCATAACCTTTTCCTCGTATCCTATCACCCTCAGAAGTTTCCTGCACGCGGAAGCTTCTCCCGAAAAAATCTCAATTCAGATGATCACTTTGATCGAACTTTTTCGTTTATAGCAATGGAAGGGAAAACTACGAAACCAAAAAGAAAGAGATCACCTCAACAACAATTAGAAACAAAAAATATGAAAACATTATATATAGCAAAATCAATTCACCGCTCGCCTTTGCGGCGTGCTCTGCTTCTCATCGCGCCGGCGCTGGTTATCGTCGCCGTGTTGACAGCCGTGCCAGCTCGCGCAACTCCCCAGTGCGCCGTGGCAACGGAGTTCATTGTTGGTAGCCCAACTCATGGCGCCCCCTTTCCAAATGGCCTGCTCAACTTGATGTGCAACGAGTTTGACCAGTATGGGTGGAACCTCAAGATGATGGTGAAGGGGGACTCCGAACTTTATGTTGTCCGAAACACGTTCCCAGTCGGGGCTGAGACTGGATGGCACACGCATCCGGGGCCCAGCCTGATCACGGTTATATCTGGAGAGCTCACGGTCTACGAGGCTGACAATCCCACCTGTACGCCCACAGTCTACCACGCAGGTGAGACGTTTACCGACATAGGCTGCGGGGACGTACACCTGATACGTAACGAGGGGACGGTTTGCGCGGTAAATGTCGTGGTCCAGATCATTCCCGCAGGCCAGCCGCGAAGAAACGACAGGCCGGCCCCAGCTAATTGCCCACCAATTCTTTGTCCTTCACCTTCACCTACGCCTTGTCCTCAATAATTGCCCATTCTGAGAACGAGAAAGAGTGAAGCAGCTCGACGGCCGCGGCATTTCAATCCAGTGAGCGCTCTTACATTGCGTGGAGCTCGCGCCGGATAACGAATCCTTCCAAATCGCGAACGTCAATCGGCTCGCCAGTTTTCGGCGAGAGCAGCATATGTTCCTCGGCGTCGTTCACCAAACTTGCGATCGATTGCCAGACATCTTCTCGGACGCTTGTCCCCATGAACCGAGCGGCCCGCCGGATGCGATTCCAAATTAAACGATCTTCGCATGCGATAACGGCGAAACCGGGCGGCGGATTCTCTTGGTCGATCTCATCTCCGCGAACCAATTGCGCCGGTAAGCGGCCGCGCGTGTAAAGCGTGAGGAATTGCTCGATCGACATTCCGAATTCGTTAGCGATGCGCTGCACTACGCGCCGGCATTCTGAATTGAGATTCCATTCAACCACGCCGTTCTCTTTTTCTACAGTGAAGATGTTGTTGTTCATGTAACCGTTAAGCGCCCGTTTCTTCCCGCGCGCAAGCACTATTTCCAAGCATCTAGGCAGGCCTGTCCTAAAGCCGTCCTAAACTCGGTTCACAAGTGCATTTAAAAACAGGCTTTTTCATAGGTAAAAGCAAATCCGGAGCCTACGGGGCTCGAACCCGCAACCTCCGCCGTGACAGGGCGGCGCTCTAACCAATTGAGCTAAGGCTCCTAGCGAAAAAACTGTAGCGGCAGCTGTCCCCAGCCGCAAGCAACCTGACGTTGCATCCCGCAGTTGCGCGAGAGGAGATGCGCTTTACATCTGGATGCGAAGAGCGTCG
This sequence comes from Verrucomicrobiota bacterium, assembly GCA_005887855.1. The sequence continues at coordinate 4,028 of VBQB01000115.1, forward strand.
TGTTCCATTTTTTTCTGCAACACAAGATCGGGCTAATGGTTGAACATTTCGTATGTCGGCGTCGTCGAAGATTGCGGAATGCGCGTGACGACGCTATAATCACACTCGGTTCGGCGGATTGACCCAAACCATAAATGAGCGACGAGCGCAGCGAAGGACTTCAGGGCGGGGAAGGGGAGCCGGGCCCAGGTAATCTCCTCGATTCATTTGATCGTGTGATCGCGTCGTTGCCTCCGGGCGATCCGATTCGGCGCGAACTGCTCGATTTGCGCCCGGACATTTCCGATCGGGAAGAAGTATTGGTCGAAGCTCGCCGGATGATCGAGAAACTCGAGGAAGTCATTAAAAAGGTGACTTCGCCGGCGAACCGCATCGGCACATTTCTCGGTGCCACCTCGCACGATACCGCACACATCGTCGTGGGGGGCGCCGACTATTATTGCAATGTCGATCCGCGCATCCCGCTGGCGAAGTTGAAAAAGGGCACTCGCGTCCTTGTCAACGAGGCATACGTCATTGTCGGTGATCTCGGATTTGAAACGGCGGGACCTGTGACAAAAATCACCGAAATTCTGGGCAACGATCGATTGCGTGTCGGCTCGGAGCACGGATTGCAATCGATGGTGCTGCAACGTTCCGCTGATCTTGCGCAGGCAACCTTGAAATCGGGCGACGAAGTACGTGTCGATTCAAACTACCGGATGGCGCTCGAGATGCTCTCCAGCACGAAATCGCACGAGCATTATCTGGATAACGTGCCGGAACTGCCATGGGAAAAAGTCGGCGGTCAGGAGGCGGCCCTCCAGGCGATCAAGGATGCGATCGAGCTTCCGCTTTTGCATGTCGATCTTTTCAAGAAATTTCAGCACGCTACGCCGAAAGGTTTCCTCCTCTACGGTCCCCCCGGTTGTGGGAAAACGCTGATCGGAAAAGCGACCGCTTACAACTTGACGAAGCAGCTTCGGGAAAAAACGGGCGTCGAGATGCGTGAATATTTCATGCACGTAAAAGGCCCGGAGATTTTGAACATGTGGGTGGGTGAATCGGAAAGGATGGTGCGCGAAATTTTTGCCACGGCTTGCGAGAAACGCGGCGAAGGTTTCATGCCTTTCCTTTTTATTGACGAGGCCGAGTCGATTCTCGGCACCCGCCGCGCCTCGCGTTATTCGAACATTCTTTCCACGCTCGTGCCGATGTTTTGTTCGGAAATGGACGGAATCGATTCACTTAATGACGTTGTAATTATCCTCGCGTCCAATCGTGCTGACCTGATCGACCCTGCCATTTTGCGCCCCGGCCGGATCGATCGAAAAATCAAAGTCAACCGTCCGGACAAGCGGGGTGCGCGTGATATTTATCGCATCTATCTCACCGACGATCTCCCTTACGATGGCGTGCTCGCGAAGGAAGCCGACGGTATCGGCGCGTCCATCGATCGATTGATCGAACGGTTTGTCGATTGGCAATTTACGCGACGCGACGAGAACAAGTTTCTCGAGGTGACCCTGCGCAGCGGACGTAAAGAAACGCTGTACCGTGGTGACCTCATCAGCGGTGCGATCATTGCCTCGATTGTCGAGCGGGCGAAAGCCATGGCGATTAAACGGGCCATCGCCACCCAGCAGGAGGAAGGAATTCGGGAAACGGATTTACAACTCGCATTCAACGCGGAGTATGTCGAGAACGACATCTTCCCGACGACCGACATCACCGAGGACTGGCTCAAGCTGATCGATTACGACCCGGAAAACGTCGTCAAGATTGCGCCTGTGAAGCCGCTTGCAGACGGACGAAGTCGTGCACCATCCGGCATAATCTGATGCTCCTTTGATTGTAGGAGAAGCTGCCAGCTTTCCGATGATATGGCGAACCACCGCGGCTGCCGGAAATTCAATTACCGTGGGAAAAATCAATTATTTACTTTGTAACCCTGTGCGTAAAAGACCGACGCAAGGTGTTGGCTAATCCGAAAATGTTTCAAGCCATCAAAGCGACAGTCGCGCAGCTTCGGCGATGGCATGTGCTCGCTGCTGTGATCATGCCTGATCATGCACACTTGATCGTTTCGCCGATCGAAAACCGCGGGCTTTCCGTCGGCGATTTTTCCACGGGTCTCAAACGAGTGCTGCGAAAAATGCTTGGTTCGCAGCCGTGGGAATGGCAGCGCGGTTGTTTTGATCGCCTTTTGCGATCCGATGAGAACCTGCACAACAAATGGATTTATGTGCAGGACAATCCGGTGCGGCATGGTTTGGCCGAGAAGGCGGACGATTGGCCGTACTATCTGGATTTCATCAATGAACCCCGTGGTAGGGGAAGCTGTCAGCTTCCCCTACAGAAAACGGGGCAACAGACGATCGGGGTGGGCGGGCGATGAAACGCATCTTCGGTCTTGAGACGGAGTACGGCATTACGGTAAGCGACGCTGAGAGTGTCGATGTTGTCGCCGAATCGATACAGCTGGTGCGGCATTACACCGAACACGGCGCGCTCATGAAATGGGATTACGAGTTGGAAGATCCACATCTCGATGCCCGCGGTTTTCGTGCCAGGGAATTGCTCCAGGACACCGATGAATCGGCTTACTATGAGATCGACAAAAATCGAGCGCTCAGTTTCGAAGAAATAAAAAGCGACCTCGTTCTTTCAAATGGCGCCCGTTTTTACAACGACCACGCCCATCCGGAATACTCTACTCCGGAATGCACGACGCTCCGGCAAATCGTGGCACAGGACAAGGCCGGCGAGCGCATCCTGGCGGAATGCGCGCGGCGTCGAAACCAGAAATTGCCGCCTGGCCACGAAGTCCGTCTTTACAAGAACAACAGCGACTTTGTCGGGCACAGTTACGGCTGTCACGATAATTACCTGATGAGCCGCGGGATCGCATGGGACCGCATCGTCGCCGGCGTTCTGCCGTTTCTCATCACACGCCAAATCTTCGCCGGCGCAGGAAAGATGGGCATCGAAGCGGAGAGCGCGTCGGGCGAGCCTGGTGTTTTTCAGATTTCGCAACGCGCGGATTTTTTCAGTGTGCTGGTAAGTATTGACACCATGAATCGTCGTCCGCTGGTCAATACGCGCGACGAGCCGCATGCCGATGCGAGCCGCTATCGGCGGTTTCACGTTATCCTGGGCGATTCGAACATGAGCGAATGGGCGATAGCCATGAAAATCGGGACCACGGCGCTTGTTCTCGATCTGATCGAACGCGGGGAAGCGCCGCAACTCGAGATCGCGCAACCGATCGATGCGAACAAATCGATTAGCCGCGATCAAACTTACGACTGGATTATCGAGTTAAAGGACGGACGAAAGATTTCCGCAATCGATGTGCAACGGATTTATCTCAAGGCGGCGGCCAGGATCGACGATGGCACGGACGAGGATCGACAATGGATCTTGCGCGAATGGGAGAATGTTCTCAACGATCTCGAGCGCGACGTTATGCTGACGCGCGACCGGGTCGATTGGATGGCGAAGAAGTTCTTGCTTGATGCGTTGCAGGCAGAAGAAAAGCTTTCCTCGAAGGATCCGTGGCTGCAATCGATCGATCTAGAGTATCACAATGTCGATCTTGAGCATGGCCTGTATTACGAGCTTGTGCGTCAGGGGGCGATGCGCCGCGTCGTGACCGAAGACGAGATCAAAACGTCAATCTTCTGTCCGCCAGAAACCACACGCGCATTTTTTCGCGGCCGTTCTGTTGCACGTTTCAACAACGAGATTTCCTCGATCCAGTGGGACGAAATCGTCTTCGAAAATCGATCGCAAATCCGTCGGATCGTTTTGCCCGAAGCCGCATCGGACGTCAGACTCAGTGCGTTAAATCACGCCGCGCGCAATGGTAAAGACTTTGCAGAATTCATTCGCGCGATCAGTGAGATCAGCGATTCGCAGTAGGCGCGATCGCCCTTCGCCGGATCGCGGGGGTTGGGTAGGGCACGCGTCTCGCGTGCTGGTTTCGGCGTCCCGCCGAAACAATCTTTCGTGAACGCTTCCACCTCTGAAATCTTGGCGCAGATCTAGGAAAGTTCGCGCTGGCGATACGCCAACGCAGGCTCGCCACGGGACGAGTCCGTCCGACTGGCGGACACGCAAGACGCGTGCGCTACCCACACCAGACTGCCGCGCAAGCGAAGCACATTCCGCCATCCGCAATCGAATTCACTCCCACTCGATCGTGCTCGGCGGTTTACTTGAGATATCGTAACAGACGCGATTAACGCCTTTGACTTCGTTACTGATTCGAGCGGAGATACGCGCGAGCAATTCGTAGGGAAGTCGCACCCAATCTGCAGTCATGCCATCCTGGCTTTCGACGATGCGCAGCACGATTGTATTTTCGTAAGTGCGCTGATCGCCCATTACGCCAACCGAGCGGACCGGGAGCAGGACAGCGAAGGATTGCCAGACGCGATAATACCAATCAGAAGATTCCATTTCGCTCACGACAATTGTGTCCGCTTCGCGCAAGATCGACAATCGCTCCGGGGTGACTTCACCGAGAATGCGAACGGCAAGGCCCGGTCCCGGAAAGGGCTGACGATACACGATCTCTTTAGGCAACCCGAGCTGCAACCCGGCCTGGCGTACTTCGTCTTTGAATAATTGTCGAACCGGTTCGACGAGCTTGAAGTGCATTTTCTCGGGCAATCCGCCAACGTTGTGATGACTTTTGATCACCTGTGCGGGATTGCCCTCGATCGATACGCTCTCAATCACGTCTGGATAAAGGGTGCCTTGCGCGAGAAACTTGTAACCGCGGTGTTTGCGGGCGCCGTTCCTTCGGTCTTCCGCGAGTAACTCTTCAGTCGCATGTTGGAACACTTTGATGAATTCGCTGCCGATAATTTTCCTTTTTGTTTCCGGATCGGTCACGCCTTTGAGCACGGCGAGGAAGCGTTTGCTCGCGTCCGCATATTTCAAACGCACGTGAAAATTTTCGCCGAAAACGCGCTGGACGATTTCTTCCTCGCGCGAACGGAGCAGTCCATTATTCACGAAAATGCAGGTAAGCTGGTCGCCAATGGCTTTATGCAAGAGCGCAGCGGTCACGGAAGAATCGACCCCGCCGCTTAAACCGAGCACCACTTTTTGATCACCGACCTGTTCGCGGACGCGTGCGCAAGCTTCTTCGATGAACGAACCCATCGTCCAGTCCATCGTGCAGTGGCAGATGTGATAGACGAAATTCTGCAGAATCTCCTTCCCGCGCGGTGTGTGCCCGACTTCGGGATGAAATTGCAGCCCGTAAAGTTTGCGTTCCGGATCCTCCACCGCTGCGAAGTTGGAGCTCTCCGTCCTCCCGGCAGCGCGAAATCCCTTCGGCAGCGCCGTCACTTCATCGCCATGACTGTTCCAGACATCGATCTGTGGGCCGAGCCCACCTAGCAGTTGCGAGCCGTTTGCGATGTGCAACGTCCCAGCGCCGTACTCGCGTCGCCCGGTGAACACAACCTGGCCGCCGAGGTGATGTGCCATCAGCATCAAGCCATAACAAATGCCGAGCACCGGGATGCCGAGCGAAAAGATTTCTGGATCGAGATGTGGCGCGTCTTTGTCGTAAACACTTGCGGGACCACCAGAGAGAATGAGTCCGTTCGGTTTCAGCTTGGCGATTTCAGCTGCGGATGTGTTGAAGCGAACAATCTCCGAATAAACCTGCAATTCACGAATGCGCCGCGCAATGACTTGTGTGTACTGGGAACCGAAATCGAGAATGAGGATTCTTGAATGCGCTGATGGAGCCGCCGTCTTCACGCGCTACTCGTGAGTTTGCGGCACGCTGTGCTCGCTCGCGGGATCGTTGTAGGATCGCTCGATTGGGCCGAGTGTTCCCTGGCCGGTAACACCACGTTGAAGCTGGCCTTGTACTTCTTCCGTGCTGCGTTGTTCGAGCGGATCTGCGCAGCCGCCCACCAGCACCATCGATGCGATCACGAGCAAGATCGGCATGCGCTTCATCTGCTCATTTTAGAAAGCGAGCGCAGGATTGCAAGAACACTGGATCGTCGAACGGTTGAAGCGATCAAGCGCTGAAGCGTTGCAGGGGTCACACTGGTGGTTGGCGCCTTAACGCTTTAACGTTTCAACTCTTTAACGCGCCATGATCGATCCGGAACTTTTGTTGCAAGGCTATCGGCTTGGCGTCTTTCCGATGGCGATGGGGAACGGCACGATTGAATGGTTCTCACCCGATCCCCGCGCGATTTTGCCGCTCGATGCATTTCATCTTCCCCATGCCCTACAGCGCGTCGCGCGGAAAAAAACTTTTGAAATCAAGATCGACGATCGCTTTTCGGATGTGATCGAGGCCTGCGCGAAGCGCGAAGACACGTGGATCAATCGGGAAATTATCGAGAGCTATACACGATTGCACGAGCTTGGCTACGCGCACTCGGTCGAAGCTTGGAGGGAGGGTCAACTCGCCGGCGGACTCTACGGGGTCGCAGTCGGCGGCGCATTTTTTGGCGAATCGATGTTTCATCGCGTTACAGACGCGTCGAAGATCGCGCTGGTGGCGCTCGTGCAACATTTGCGTGCGAAAAAGTTCGTGTTGCTCGACACCCAATGGCTCACGCCGCACTTGCAACACTTCGGCGGCATCGAGATTTCACGGAACCATTACCTGCGCTTGCTCAAGCGCGCGGTCGAATTGCCGCGCAAATTCGGGGACTGATCCTTTGGTAGGAACGGACCGCCTGGCCGTCCGAATCTCGTTCGTCGGCGCGCCCAGCGGTCGCGCCGCCCTACTACACGATCTTTGAAATTGTAGGGCACGCGCATCCATGCCAGCGTCAGGGCAACTGAAGCGCTTGCCCTAAAGCCGGATTCTTGCATAGTGAACGCCCGACATTTGAGGGTGACTTTTCTACGTCGATCTTCCTTGAAACGACGGCTGGGTAGCTCAGTTGGCAGAGCAGAGGACTGAAAATCCTCGTGTCGGCGGTTCGATTCCGCCCCCAGCCACACCCTTTTTCAGAGGGAAAACACGATCGAAACTCCCGTTTTCCGACTATGACCCGAAAAGGCCGGAGATGAAAGAATATACGGCTTTACGGAGAGTAAACTGTCCTGCATTGTCCTGCAATAGCCTATTCCCGCGCCCTGTGCGCCCGAATTTCTACGTTTCAAGGCTCCGGGCAGGAACTGCGATAAGAGAAATTTCCAAAAGTCAGCGTTGACCACGACCTCG
>VBQB01000334.1 GCA_005887855.1 Verrucomicrobiota bacterium
ACGCACATCGTCGATGCAAAGAAGATCGAGTCGCACCCGTTTACATCAGGGGCGCAAATCGTGGACGACGAACTGAGCTACAAAGCGCGCCCGTAGCGGTGCTCGATGAGCGCTAAGCCTGCATCAATTCGGCGGTCACAGACCGCCGCTACAGATTACTTCCGATCGCGATACGCAATGTGCGCCGGAACCGGTGGCGTCTGCTTCTCGCGTTCCATCATTCGCTCCGCTAACCATTGGACCCATTCGAAATATGTGTCTCGTTGAGCATCTCTGCGCAGTTCTGCGATGTAGCGAGATAGCTTTCGCCATGAAACAACAATTGGGCCGCTGAAAAAGTCGTCGATAAGATCAATAGTAACCTCCTTTCGGTATAGAAGAATGCCGAGAGCTTCCCAGCTCGTTAAAAGGGCATAAACATGATCCTCGCCATCTGAGCCGAGCAGCGCTGGAATCTGCTCACGTGCGACATTATCTGGCAAAGAGCTAACGCGGCGCAACGAATGGGCGAAAGACGGAGTTTGAAATGATCGGACGAGAGCAGACATCGAATCGCGGCGTCGCTGTCGCCGATAATCCCTAATTTGCACTGCCGCAAAGATGACGCCCGCTGTCACCGCGATCGCGTTGATGAAATTTGCAAGAGTCGAGACGTCCACTTCAGCGGGGATTGGTCACACGCCCAAGAAAAAGACAGACGCCACTCGGGACATGCTGAATCGCATAGATAAATGGTCGATCGACTTTCACTTCTACCGGTTGTTGTTTCGGCGCAAGCGCTGTCGCTCTCATCATCGCCACGGCCGTCGCGGCGGCGGCTTCCGTTCCTTTTTCATCGACTGCGATAAAGGTCTTGTGAAAGACTTGAGAGATAAAGAGGTAATCGTTCGGTTTCCGTGGAGCCATTCGGTCGAAATTGGCGCTTCCGCGCGGTTGATCGAACGCCGTTTTCATCCCAAGCGCCTCGAATTTTTCTGCTAGCGCGATGGTCGGCGGCTCGATTTTGAACTTTGGCAGATGAAGATCGATTTCTTCTCGCGTTTCGAGCTTCGCGCATTCCGCCAGCATCTCGCTGGTCAGCTTCGATTCGAGCGCGTGCAGACCATTTACGTCGTCGGGAAGAAGAACGAGGAATTGGAGATCATTGCCGGTGTAGGGGAGACTCACCGCAGTGAATCCATCGCGCTTCGCATAACCAAAATGCCGATCCATTTTCCGCATCATCGGAACATCGGCAGGTGCGCCGCCGTGGACATGAAACGGTTCCGGGTGCGTTGCCTTCTCGGAAAATGGATCAGCCCAAGACGCCTTCAAATAAAGTGCGTTCGCTAAGACGAGTCGCGTTGCCTCATTAAGTGCGCCGGCGGGGATTAGATCACGGATCCGATCATGCGTCTGGTCGGCGACCCACTGATTGATGTGTTGCGTGGCTTCGGAGGCATCGTGAACAAAATCAATTGGCTCAAACGCCGCGCCGAAATTTTGTCTCACAAGCGCCAGAAACGGCTCGCGAAAGTCGTACCCTTTTTGCGCAAAGAGACGATTGGCGATACTCAGCATAATGGGCTCGCTTGGGCCGCCGAATTTTTTGGATTGTTTCACGAGCTCTGCCGTCTTCGTGCTCATCTCTTCCAGCGAATGCTGGAGAGCAGCGAACGAGGCCGGAACGGCATCACCGTCGCTCGGAAAATGCAGCGCGCGCGCCATCTCAATTCGCGTCTGGCCATCCGCACCGGCAAACGTCATGGCTAGCGCGCTTTCGATTGAATAGGGTGAAACGCAAAGATTCTCGTTGCCGGTGGCAAGCTGGCGGTGAAGATCGACCGCGAGTTGATTGGTGGCAGTGGCCGCCAAATCGTAGCCTGTTGCGCCATATGACATGGCAGCGACTAACGCGCCGAATACGGTCAAGATCAAAAGCGATTTCATGCCAATCACGAAACACCCAAATTGCAAGCGTTGCGACTTTTGGAGTGCGGCGACGTGTCGCCGCTTTCAAAGTGCGGCCGTGTCCGCGCACTCCAAATTTCAGCGGTGTCGATTTGTCGTGCCACGCAGTGACGCGAAACAAGATAATTGAAAGGGGTGGGTCAGGGTAAATGTTTTTGAAGTCTCCTATAGAGGGCATATTGCTCGCCAATTCTTAACTCCATGGTCTCGCAACCAGCCAAACTGCCGCGGAAGCCGAATCTGATCGTCTTTTTACCGGACCAGCAAAGAGCCGATACCATCGCTTGCTATGGAGGCAAAAAGGTTCACTCGCCTAACCTGGACAAGCTTGCTTCCGAGTCGGTGGTTTTCGAGCGAGCCTACGTCACCCACCCGGTCTGCACTCCTTCACGCTCGTCGCTCATGACGGGAACGTGGCCGCACATCAACGGATGCACCAGAAACAGCGTTCCACTCGATCGGCGGTTTCGTGTTTTCCCTGACCTGTTCGAGGACAAGGATTATCGCACCGCATACATGGGTAAATGGCATCTTGGCGACGAAGGGCCCGCGCGACGAGGATTTGACGAATGGATTTCGACCGAGCACCCAGGCGACTACACCAAATTCCTCCTTTCAAAGGGCCTGACCCCTGACAAACAAAACGGAGCATTCTCAGAATTGGCTATTAGCAGCCTGCCGCTCGAACTATCGAGGCCAAAATTTCTCGAAGAGCACGCATGCGAATTTATCGAAAAACATCGCCATGATCCTTTCATTCTTGTGGTTGCTTTTGTGGAGCCTCACTCGCCCTACAATGGCCCGCTCAATGATGAACATCCGCTCAGTGAGGTAGATCTCGATGTTACGGCCACACTGCCAGAGGTTGACAATATTCCTCTGCGCTATCGGCTCATGCGAGAATGGCAGCAAGCGGAAGCGATGTTGGATCGAGAGCGCCTGCCGAAACAGTTTTTCTTCGGGATCACCCCGGAGGAATATCGAAGCATCAAACAGAGATATCTCGGGCTTGTCACGATGGTCGATCAAAG
>VBQB01000335.1 GCA_005887855.1 Verrucomicrobiota bacterium
TTGATCAGGTGTATTCGTTGGAGCGGCCCGCACCGCGTGAGCCGCCACCAACTGCTCGTTCTTACTCGAGCGCTGCATCCACCACCACCCCGCCAGCAACGCGATTATTATGAGAATAGCGACCGGAACCAGGACGGGTGATTTCTTTGAAATTCGCTTCGCGGGAAGTTCAATACCTTTCTCCCACGGCAGCACGATCCGGAACAGATCCATCGGCAGCTTGATGTTCTTCAAATCCGCCGTACCGAATTTTTCAAACCTCGCTTCGAGCGCGTTGCGAATCTGGCGCTCGACATCCATCGAGACGCAAATGCCACCCGCGCCGGCTAATTGTTCGATGCGCGAGGCGATGTTCACACCGTCGCCGTAAACGTCCCCGTCGCGGTGAACAACGTCGCCGATGTGAATGCCGATCTTGAGTTCAATCCGCCGGTCAAGCGTGACGTCATGATTGCGTTTGGCGAGGGTGCGCTGGATTTCGATGGCGCATTGCGCCGCTTCCAGCGCGCTGCCGAATTCCACAAGGAAAGCATCACCGATCGTTTTGATTTCCGTCCCGTGAAAACGCGGAAAGATCTCCCGCAGCAGGTGGCGATGTTCTTCGAGCAACTCCAGGGCGAGTCGGTCGTCGCGCTGCGAGAGTGCGCTGTAACCCACCATGTCGGTGAACATGATGGCGGCCAGTTTGCGTTGTTCGATGTTCTCGGTAGGCACGGACGAATTAAACCAGAGCGCCTGGAAATAGCGAATCTTCCGACTTCAGTTTATCTCCTTCATCTTGGCGTTGATTTGTAGCCTAGAGCCGATTCGTGCGAATACGAAAGAGTTTAAGCGAGCCGTTGCCAACATTGCTATCGGAGGCACTGTGGTACGTGAAATTTTACCACCCGCCTTCGCGAAACGCTACGGCGTGCCAGGCAGAGGTCGCAGACAGGCAAAACAAAAATGACCTCTGTGTTGAAACTCGTTCAGCTCCGACTTCGCTCACTGCTTCCCTCGGAGCTTTATCTTCTGAGTCGCTTAACCAATTATGCTCCGTTCTCTGTGTCCTCTGTGGTTAATCTAATACGATGATTTAGCGCGGCGTGATCTCGGCGGTGACGCTTTCTGGAGCAAACGTCCGAATCGCTGTTGATGACCGAACCTGTTAAGAGGGGAATTCGATTATGGCAATGCTGAAAAAGGAAGCGGCCATTCAAAAAGGTCCGCCAGCGCGGGCTGACGCGCGCTGCCGCTCACGGTGAGGTGCGCGCATTTCTTCGCCGTTCGAAGGAGGCGACACTCGCGTTCACCGCGCGGGTTGCCGTCAACAGCAAGCTGAAGGGAATTGGCGAAATGACGGAGTTATCGATCGACACAAAAAAGCGCCGTGTTCGTGTGCGCCTCGAATTAGTGGGCGAGGCCGAGCCAATTGAAGTGGAGATCACAAAATACAATCTCAAGAACGAAGATTCGGGTGCGCGGTTGACCATCGAGGAAGCGACGGCGTCGCGCGAATGGGTGGCTGTCGCGTTGCGCGAATTTGTTGTCGGCCGAACTATAAAAATTCCGCCAAAAGCAGGAGCGCTCTTGAAATTGTTGACCTGAATTGCTCGATGGCGGCGATCGAGCGGATTGCGCCGAAACAGAGAAAGTCTTTACCACAGAGGCCACAGAGACAAATCCAAAGGGGATGCAACTTCACGTTGCCTCCGTGCTGAAACTCGCTGAGCCTCCCGGCTCGCTCGCTGTTTCCCTCGTAGCTTTACCTTCTATGTCGTAAATCCCGTTTACTTCATTCTCTGTGTGCGCCGTGGTTAATCCTATAGAATTTTGATAACTGGGCGTGGCGCTACGTTCCGCGCAGGTGTCTAGTAAAAGAAAGAGAGGACTCAAAACATGCATCCAACAACATACAAAGCGAAAGCTTACTCGGCTGCCAGTGCGACATCGGCACTGGCTTCTACTACCATCCCGCGACGCGATCCGACTGAGCGCGACGTGCAGATCGATATTCTTTTCTGCGGCATCTGCCACTCCGATCTGCATTCGGTGCGCAACGAATGGAGCGAGTTCATGCCGACTGTTTACCCGATTGTGCCCGGCCATGAGATCGTGGGCCGCGTAACAAAGGTCGGCTCGGCAGTTACCAAATATAAACCCGGCGATCTCGTCGCCGTCGGCTGTTTGGTCGATTCCGACCGTACATGTCCACAGTGCAAAGCTGGCTTTGAACAGTACTGCCCGAACCTGACACTCACGTTCAACTCGCCGGACAAATACCTCGGCGGTGTCACGTATGGCGGCTACTCTGCCAGCATCGTCGTCGATAAACACTTCGTTCTGCGTGTGCCTTCGAACCTAAATGTCGCCGGAGCGGCGCCGCTTCTTTGCGCGGGGATCACGACATACTCGCCGATGCGCCACTGGGGCGTCAGCAAGGGTAAGAAAGTCGGCGTCGTTGGTCTCGGTGGGCTCGGTCACATGGCTGTGAAGTTTGCTCATGCGTTCGGAGCGGATGTCGTCGTCTTCACTACCTCACCTGGAAAGAAAGAAGACGCGCTGCGCCTCGGCGCCGACGACGTTGTGGTGTCCCGCAATGCCGACGAAATGCAGAAGCACGCCGGCAGCTTCGATTTCATTCTCGACGCCGTTTCCGCCGATCACGACATCAACGCCTATATCAATCTGCTTGGGCGCGATGGAAATCTCACTCTTGTCGGCGCTCCGGCTGAACCGTTGGACGTCACCGCATTCAGTCTGATCACGCGACGGCGCAGTCTGTCCGGCTCTGCGATCGGAGGCATCGCCGAGACGCAGGAGATGCTCGATTTTTGCGGAAAGCATAACATCACCGCTGACGTCGAAGTCATTCCGATTCAGAAAGTCAATGAAGCGTACGAGAGATTGCTTAAGTCCGATGTGAAGTACCGGTTCTCAATCGACATGGCTTCTTTGAAATCGGAGTGAGCAGAAAAGTTG
>VBQB01000336.1 GCA_005887855.1 Verrucomicrobiota bacterium
CGATTGGGTAATCCTGCGGTTCTGTTTTGTGGGCGGCAAAAGCGCGGAAAGAATGCGCGCTGGCGCGAGAGAATCAGACCGGATAGAATATTTACGTCGCATCGGTTTCTTGCACGTTGCACGCTCCCTGCGGAAGCAAGAGCCAGTGCTTACAGCGCGCCCGTAGCTCAGATGGATAGAGTACATGCCTCCGGAGCATGGGGTCGTGAGTTCGAATCTCACCGGGCGCGCCACTTCCTTCAAGCCTTAGTCCTCAATGATTTGGAGGAGTAGTCTTTCGTGGATTTGGAACTTTCGCTCGGCAAGTCAATGGACCCGCGTTTCAAACACGTTTCCAGGTCCTTGAATTGAGCACCCTCGCTGACAGCCATCCAGTTGCGTACAGCGCTGGAGAAGGCACACAGTCTACGAAGGTTTCACCAAAGGCACCGCACGCCATAGCTTTCGAAGGATACCGCATTGCTGATGATTGGCATATTTTCTGCCTGAGCTTGAGCAATGAGCATACCGTCAAATGGATCCTTGTGAGGGCCAGGCAAAAGTCCGGCGCGAATACCATGCTCTGCGGAAATGGCTAAAAGGTGAAAACCTTCGCGTTCGACTTGGCCAGAGAAATCCGCCGCCAGGTCAGTAGCGGTCGGCAGTTTTCCCCTATGCTATTCAAATCGGATGAACGGCTAAACTTGGCATTGGTACAAGGTCACGGGAAAGAGTTCTGAAATGGTCCCCTAGGGCGCCACTTTCACTGGGGTCCAACCAGATATCGTTAGCGTAACTACTCCGACTAAGGAACCAGAGTCATGGCAAGAACCAGCACGCTCCGGTTGTTCGGCAAGGCCATGCTGCGGACCACCTTGCTGCTGTCGAGAGGGAACGAATACCCGAAGATGTGAAACAGACCATCGTCGTTTTCGCCATCGCCATAAAGCCGGTAAGGCATAGTCACGGCTGCGGACTCACCGCCGAAGTGTCCCGGCGCGGCCCAATCGCTCAGGCCCTGCGTATGAGGCGAAGACGTTCCGTCGGCATACGTGACCGTGAAAGTCTGCGACTCCTGATCGCCATCGACGCCCGTGGCGAGCATCTTCAACGCTGCAAACTTGCCCGATGGCAGCGCCACCGTCTTGCTCGTGACTACATCCTGCGCATTGGCCCGACCGAGCTGAAACAAAACGCCGTCCCACACTTGCGTTGCGCCCAGGAGTTGCGCGGAAAGTGCATAACCTCCGCCGTCGAGGCTGGAGTTCTCTTCGAACGTGGAGCCATCCGAATAAATCCCCGTTGTGTTGTATGCCGAGGCCAGGTCCACCGCCACTGCCCCCGTTTTTAGTGCAGTCACATTCAGAACGATTGGGACATCATGCGACATGCCACCGGACGCTCCCATGACCGTTATTGTGGAGGTTCCCGGTCGCGCCGCAGGAAGCCATTCCGCGGCGTTACGCCAATCGTTGTCGTGGCGCTCCTCCCTTGAGGAACGGAAAGGCTTGCAGTTGCGTTGGAGAGTAGGAAGTCCTTGTCGCCCACGGCAGCTGGAGGCAAAACGTCATACAGGGGCTGCGCCGGCTTCACCCTCGGGTTTTCCTCGGCCACGGACATCGCCAAAACGCGAATCTTGGCGTTATTAGGCAGCTTGATGGTTTTTTCTCCGGGTTCCAAAACGATGGCGTAAGCAAACAAGTACGAATACGAGTAGGCCGCGTTCTCGCCCGCGGCGTTGTGATGATGCGAGCAATACCACACCAGGTCCGCGCGCTTGATGTAGCCCGGCTTGATCCCGGTCATCTCCGCGTAATCATCATGTGCTTTGCGAGCCGGTCGCGCCGCGGTCGCGGGAATGGTTATGTCCTTCGCGGTCCACTGCCGGTTGTCCCACTGGCCGATGAATCCGCTCCAGTCCTGAATGTTCAGCTCGACTCCCTTTCCCCCCACTTCGAACGTGGCTCTCTGATCGCCATCGGCGGAGGCCGCCAGCACGTAAACTCGGTCAAAGCGGCCCGCCGGAAGATCAATCGTTTGCCCTTTCGCTACGAGCGCGTTGGGTGTGCCGGTCTTCGCGGGAGCCAGCTGAAACTCCACGCCGTCAAATTGAATTTGCGAAGGCAGCATCTCCGCGGGCAATGCATTGCCTTTGCCGTCAAATCCAACTGTAGACTTCGTGCCGTCATTGCTGGCTGCTGCAAGGTCGTACCGCAGCTTCACCGGAACCGAACGCACGCCGCTGACCTTCGTGGGCGCAGCGGCCAGCTTAATCGCGAATGTCCGCGGCTGATAAGCCGAGAATGAAGCAGCCAGCACGCCGTCGGTTACGGTCGCCGGTCCCACCGGCTGCTCCTGACCGTTCACTTCGCGTGCCGCGTTGATTGGCGCAGCGAATGACACGCGGACTTTCTCCTGTGGTTTGCCGTCCAGCTCCACCATTCGCACGATGATCTCGTCGCTCTGCTCAGCTTTTTTCAGCCCGAACACTCGTATGCGCGGGTTGCTCACCTTCAGCAGCGAGAATTCCTGGCCCAGGGCTCCCGCATGCTTCGAAGTTTCGAATGCGATCAGTGGCGCATTCAGCCGCTGTCCCTGCCAGTCGCTTTGCCCGTCGCGCCAACCGCCAGCGTGTCCCGATATGCCGTAGACAAACTCATGGTGCCCAATGTCCTGTGTACCCTGGTCATGATATCCGCCGGCTGTTCCCGGCGTCCGGATCAAAGTTAGCCTGATTGTGTTGTCATTCGGCTTATCCGATCCGTTCTTGCAGTCGGTGAGGATCGTCGCGCCAAACTCGTTGCTCATGTCCGTCAGATCAATCCATTGGTGCGAGGGCACTTCAAACTTTTTCGGCTCTGCTGTCGGCCTCTGGATGGTTCCGATATCCCAGTTATATGTCGCCATGCGGTTCGAAGCCGTCAGCGGGAACGTCGCTTTCAGGTTGGACTCTTTCGTGTTCCAATCGATCACGTTTCCGATTTCCACGCGCTTGCCTGCGTCGCCTGCGGAAAGCCGAATCGTTTGGACAAACGACGAGCCGGCAGTTTCCCGTGAGACTTCGAGCGCCACGCGCACGGGCCCATTTTCTACAACGCGAATCTTTGCCGGCCCGCCCACATATGCTTTTGGTGCTGCCTGCTCCTGATCCCAATCCATGTTCCACGCCGGCCACTGCTGTGGGTTGTCGTAGGAGATTGCCAGCCGTGCAGGTCCAGCCAGCAGTTCTTTACCAATGGATTTGTCAAAAATGCTTGCGACATCTCCGTCCGCATTGAGTTTCACGCGATAGTATTCGTTTTCGAGTGAATCGTTCGATACTTTCAGCGACGATGGGCCGCTCGCCGTGCCTGGCTGCACGTCGTAAGCCGCGTAGCCTGTCGGCGGGACCTGCGCAAGAAAAAGAACTTTTCCGCCCAAGATTTGCGCAGGAACTTCGCGGCCACCTGGACCGGTGACGT
This sequence comes from Verrucomicrobiota bacterium, assembly GCA_005887855.1. The sequence goes on from VBQB01000336.1 coordinate 3,441, forward strand.
GAACCGCTTTGGGCATTCCTCCGGGAAACTCAACGCTTGCTTCCACCACGTCTTCTCGCGCAATGTTCAACGGATTGAAGACCACCGCCGGAACGCCTTTGGTTTCCGTGTTCAGGGCCGCGGCAACGCCTTCCGTGGCGTTGGCCAGCACTCCCGCAAACTGATTCATGGCGATGACGTCGTCGTTCCAGGCGAACTCGTAACTCTTCGGCGTGGCCGTTCCCGCGGCGATGTCGTGAAAGTGCCCGCCCATCACCAACGTCCACGCATCGTTCAATCGTTCGCGTGGATACGGTCGCGCTCCCAACCATTCCGCGGCAATCGAGGCCTTCTCCGCAGCATCCGCGAGCAGCTCCTCTTTACGCAGCCAGCGCTTTTGGTAAGCCTGCGACGTCAATGAGCCGGCCGAATGGTTGGTCAGTTCCATCTCGCCTGTAAACCGCGGCAACCCCGCAGCTTCCGCAGGAGTGATATCCAGGAACATTTGATCGGCTGTGGCAGAAATAACGTGTACCGGTCCATCACCTACTTTCGTTTCCGGCCACTCGGGGTGCGGCTGCCTCCTGGAAAAGTAGAACGCGTTTTCCGGTGGAAAGCTCGCTGTTCCCTTGGTGACAATCGCTTCCAGCCGCTTCACGGAATCCTCATCGGGCGACCCGCCGACGTCCCCTGTGCCGTAATAGTGGTAATCCGTGAAGACGCCGCTGACTTTTCCGTTGTGCTCTACTCGTTCCGCCCAATCGCTCTGATACCGCCATTCGGCTTGCTCATGCTGCATCTTGAGCAAAGTCTCCCGTTGATTCTGCAGGCTGCGAAATTCCTGCATTTCTTTCGCATCCGGAGTCTGTCCGCCTTGCCGGGCCTTTTCCAATTTCTCTCGCAGCGCCTGAACCTTTGTCTGGATTTCCTCAAGTGCCGAGTCGGGTGGGGCTGCGGGC
>VBQB01000337.1 GCA_005887855.1 Verrucomicrobiota bacterium
TTATCATGACATCCTTTACAGTTGATCGGGTAATCTGCAGCGCCAGGAGGAGCTGCCGATGCCTTGGAGAACTGAGAGCGTCATGGATCAACGAGTGGAGTTCGTGCTGCGAGCGCGGGCGGGAGAGGAGACGGTTAGCGCGCTGTGCCGGGAGTATGAAATCAGTCGGCCAACTGGTTATTTATGGCTGAACCGTTATCAAGAAGTGGGGAGTGTGATGGGGCTGGCGGAACATTCCCGCCGGCCGTTGCACTCACCCCGACGGACAGCTGAGGAGCTAGCAGCAGCGGTGCTGGCGATTCGGGATAAGACGGGTTGGTGTGGGCCGAAGATAGCAAAAGTGCTGGAGAAAGAGGGGTTCCTGGTGGCGCCAGCTACAGCCCAACGCATCCTGAAGCGCGCTGGTCGGGTGGTAAAGCCGAAGGTGGAGAAAACGACGATTCGGTTTGCCCGCGAGGAATGTAATGAGCTGGCGCAAATGGATTTTAAGGGCGAGTATACGCTGCCCCGGGAAAAGTGTTACCCGCTCTCCTTACTGGATGACTGCAGTCGTTATTTGCACGGGCTCTGGCCTTTGCCTGGTACCGGCGGTAAAGGAGTAAAGCAGACATTAGAAGGCTATTTTCTCGAGCATGGAGTACCACTTTCGATCTTGATGGACCACGGCACGCCCTGGTTCAGCACTACGAATCAGCACGGTTTGACGTGGGTGGCGGTATGGTTGCTGAAGCAAGACGTGGTGTTGCGGTACTCAGGAGTTCGCCATCCGCAGACGCAAGGTAAGGTGGAGCGCTTTCATAAAACTTTAAAAGCGCGCACCAGACATCGCGGCGCCCCGACCACGATGGGTGAATGGCAGCACTGGGCCCTGGAGTTTCGGCACGAATACAACCACGAAAGACCGCATGAAGCATTGGACATGAAGACGCCAGGAGAGGTTTACCAAGCAGTGAACCTCCGTCCTTACCAGGAACAGCCGCGGGAATGGGAATACAGCGGCGGAATGGTCAAACGGCTAAACACACAGGGCATGCTTTATTTCCGGCAGCAAAAGTACTTTGTGAGTGAAGCCTTGGCTAGGGAGTGGGTCCGAATAGATGAACTCGATGGCAAGTTATTAGTGACCTTCCGTCACATGACGGTGCGTGAAATCGAGGTTCGCACCGGCAAGAGCACCGCGGTACTACTACCGGCTAAACAGCGAAAGTGAAGTCGGAAAACCGAGGGCTGTGGAAACCGTGGAAAAACAAACTACGGTTTTTCCACCGTTCCCACAGCCCCTGCTGCTAGACAACCAAAGTGTAAAGGATGTCTTGATAACGATCTGTAAAGCATGTCTTGACAACAAACACCTCCGTGGGCGCCCCTGCCTTAGATAGAAGTCTTTCTTGGTACACAAGGGGCGCCCACGGAGGGACGCCCCTACAGAAATTGCGACACCACTCCCAGTTATTGGAGTTTTGCGAGGGCCCACAAAAGATGATAGAAGTACTAACGATGCACTGGTTCGAGCCGGATTTCCCGTAGAGAATGGTGAGTCATCGTTTGACAAATAGTAAGCCGAGTAAGAAATTAGAACTTGTTCTATTCTAGCCCGACCGATTGGGAGCTTATTTGATGCGTCTTATTATTTTTCTGGCCAGCGGCTTTCTTCTCGTCGCTCTGGTTCTGACGGCCTGTAATTCGACTGAGAGGATAAGTCAAACCACCCCCGCCCCTGATATCTCGCCGCCTCAAACCATTCACGCCGATGGTGTGCGCCGAATTACCACCGGTGAACTTCAAGCTCTTCTGGCCAAGAATGAAGCGGTTGTCATAGATGTTCGGAACCAGGAGATGTTTAACCTGGGACATATCAGAGGCGCGAAGCTGATTCCTGCGCCGGAGATTCTCAACCATACCGCCGAACTACCGCATGACAAGCTGATAGTCACCTATTGTTCTTGACCAAACGAACATACGTCCGCCGGTGCGGCGGTCGCTCTCAAGACAAAACAGATAGAAAACACGGCGGCGCTACTAGGTGGTTATGCCGCCTGGCAAACTGCAGGCTTGCCCATCGACACTAAGCAATGAGCGGACGCAGATGGGGGAGGAACTGTTCAGTATCTCCCTTCGTATTATCTGCTCAATGCTGATTGCGGATTTGCGCGGGGCGTAGTGTAGATGAGGTGATTAAGAATGCATTGTTCGAATTGCGGTTCCTATATTGCGCCAGGTGTTCGTTTCTGCTCGGGTTGTGGATCGCCGGCGACCGACCCGGACGCAACCCGCATTGCTCGAGTTCAGGCTGGAATGGTCAGCCCAGGAGATGAAGGGCTCGACGATATCGAACGGACGATTTTCACAGTCAGACCCACGCTGATATTCGTCAAACTGGGTTACGCTTTGGCAATGGTCGGCGCTATCACCCTGGTTTTCCTCCTCGCTTTGATCGATATTCCGGCTTACGTTTCGATTTCCGTCGCCTTAGCTCTACTCCTGATTCCCGCCTATTACCACATTCGGCGCAACATGATCCGTTACACGCTCACGG
>VBQB01000338.1 GCA_005887855.1 Verrucomicrobiota bacterium
AAGCGCTCCATCCTTATCCGAAGGTCCGAGGCGGACGGCCGGAAGCGGAAGAATTACGGATCGTGACGAAGGTCAGGGCGCGTCGAGACGAAAAAGGAAATTGGCCCAGAGCGCTCGCTCCCGATGAGCTCCGCCAAGCCGTTCATGATAACCTGACAAACCTCGGTCTCGATACACTCGATGTCGTCAATCTGCGAGTCGGTGGCATCGAGGCACCGGAGCCAGGTTCGATAGCGGAACCGTTCAGCGTGCTCGCCGAAATGCAGCAAGCGGGTCTGATAAAGCACCTTGGGGTAAGTACTGTTAACGCCGCGCAAGTCGCCGAGGCGCAATCAATCGCGCCGGTTGTCTGCGTCCAGAATTTCTACAATATCGCTCACCGGCAGGATGATTCGCTCATCGACTCGCTTGCCGAACAAGGAATTGCTTATGTGCCGTACTTTCCACTCGGTGGCTTTTCGCCGCTGCAATCCGAAACGTTGTCGAGCGTTGCTGCCCGTTTAGATACTACCCCAATGGCCGTCGCGTTGGCGTGGCTGCTGCAACGTTCACCGAACATTCTGCTCATACCCGGAACATCATCTGTTGAGCATCTGAGAGAGAATGTAGCCGGCGCTGGCCTGCAATTGCCCGATGACGCGATTAAAGAGTTGGACGACATCGCCGGTTAACGCGCGAGTTATGCTTCTGCTTCGTCGCTGTTCTCGTCCGCCCGGGATGCCTGACGCATTTGATCGTGCTCCGCTTCGGTGACGCCTTCTTCGTACATCTGCGCACTCTCGCTCCGTCCCTCGGCATCTTCATCTTCTCCGAGGGAATCTGCTGCTTGCCGTCCGGTTGAGCCCGGCACGGGATCCCAACCCTCCGAATCGGGTATGGATTCACTACTCTCTTCCTGCGGATCCGTTTCAGCTTCTCCTGTCAGCTCACGTTTGGCCTGTTGATAATCAGCCTCGGACGGTTTGGAAGGATGACCGTTAATCGCGGCTAACTCGCGCGCACGGGCTTCAACCATCTCGGACGTCACCGTCCCAATCCCAGCAGCGTTTTCCATTATGATACCTTTGTTCAGCGGATTCTTTCTCATAGTTTAATCAACTCCTTATTCGTATTATCCTGATCTGTTGGGCCCTTTTGCCCAAAGGGATTTTTCTGTCGCTGGAATTATCAGTGCTTCGGTGCCTATACATAGTCGAAGAGCGTCATGAAACCGTAGTCCATGTGCAGTTGCTGGTGGCAGTGGAAAAGCGTCAGTCCCGGATTATCAGCGATAAAGTCCACCTCGGCTTCCTGGTATCCGCCTAACATCAAAACATCTTTTAAGATTCCAGCTGTCGGCTTCCCGGCCAGGCTCGTTAGCTCAAAACTATGTCGATGGAGATGGATTGGATGGATATCGTCACTGGCGTTGCGCATGCGAATGCGATAGCGCTTGCCTTGCTTGAGGTGAAATGAAGCCGGGATCATCTCGTCGCTCATGGGAAAGGCAACGCTATTGATGGTCCACCGGTTAAAACCTTCCTCCGCGGCGTTGTCCTTCGCGAAGATCATCTCGATCGTCTCGTCCGGCGAAGGGGCAGTCGCACCGGCCTTCGCGAAACGCGCGTAGTCCCAGTGAAAAGGCGCAGGGGCGATCCATTTCGGTTGTCCGGCGCGACCAGCGTATTCAACGACACTGCCCATGCCGTGCCGCCGATCATCATCGGCGAGATCGCCCATGATCCAGACACCCGGATGATTCATTTCCACAATGGCGGAGATACGTTCAGCCGTGCCGAGCCACAGGACTGGCACCTGCGCCGGATTGGGAACTGGATTGCCATCGAGTGCGACGACCTGAAACGAGTGGCCCGGTAATGCAAGGCTGCGAATCTCGGTAGCGCTTCCATTCAGAATATGAAAAAGGACGCGTTCCCCCTGCTTCACACGAATCGGCTCCCCGTGACCGAGCATGCGTCCGTTGATCGTGAATGATCCGTAGCCGACCTCGTACCCGTGTGGCATACCCTTCGCGATCGACGCTTTCATTGCGAACTCCCCCGCTTGTTCGAGCGACTTGACGCGAGTCGGCGGAGACAGGAAATCCATGGCCATGTCGCCGCCGCGACTGAACGTGGGCTCGAATTCCTTTAGGACAAGGAAGACTTCGCGGTCGTATCTGCCCGGTTCCTGTCTCGGCTCGATGTACACCGGCCCCACTTGGCCGCTGTACTGTCCGGCCGCGAGATTTGCACCGGCGCGGTTGTGAGTGTGATAGAACCGCAAGCCAGCCGGCCTGGGCGTGAACACAATGCGCCGCTTGCCATGGGCAGGAATAAACGGCGTTCCTTCCTCGGCGGCTCCGTCAACGTCAGTCGGGATCTTCTGACCGTGCCAGTGCAGCTGCTCCGGCGTATCGGTGTCGTTGAACACGTCCACCGTGACTTGCTGACCTTCCTTGAACCGGAGCAATGGCCCAGGGAATTGTCCATTGTACGTCGTGATGGAAATAATTCGCTTGGGCGCGATCTCAACCGGAGACGTTTCGATGCGCAGTGTGTAGTCTGCGCCAGCGGACTGGTTGGGCGAAATCGCTGGTTCATTGTGCTGAATCGGCGTTGCGGTCTGAGCAAAGATGCCTCTAGGACAAAGCAAAAATGCCCCGGCCATAGCGCTCGTTGTCTTCAGAAATTCACGGCGCGATTTTGCAAAGTCTTTCATTGCATTTTCCCGACGGAATTGAGCAATCGGAAGCAGAGCGCCCAGATTTCTTTTTATCCTTTCATTGGCCTTTCGACCGATCGCAGCGACATCCGTTTTTGCCAGTTCATTAAGGCTTAACTACGTCTAGTAGGTTCGGACGAGAACAATGCG
>VBQB01000339.1 GCA_005887855.1 Verrucomicrobiota bacterium
GGAAATCGAAGTCTTGCGTTCTGGTTTCAGCCCGGACCGCGCTTCGAGCGGGAGCCTACATGGGCTGCCGGGCGGAAGCGCAATGCGGACCAGACTTCATCGATGGCCGCGATGGACACGGCGCGCCATCGCGTGCTATTCATCGCTTCGCGGATTACGTCGCGACTGAGATCGCTGCCGGTCTTCGATGTTTTCTTTGGGTAGGAGATCCATAGCAGTGCATTCGGAGCTGCGTGTTTCGGCAGCTTCTTGGCGAACGCGCGGAGCTCCGCGAGGCGAGTTGCAAAGATCTGCATGAATCGGTGACTATCTTCAGCCCCAGTGCTTCCGTATAGAACTTCAACGAAACGCCCTGATGGTGAACCGGAATGCCGACAAATTGGCCGAGTCGGTTGGACTGTCGAAGAGTTCGGCGCAAACTGCGGTGAGCTGGCTGGTTCGAAGAAAACTGCTCGCTGCCAGCAAAGAAAACGCTACAGTGGTCGCCACAAGCGCGTTTCTCGGTACTAACCCAACGGGCGAGCTGCTAACTGTCGCGGTAGGGACGACCATCACTGATCGCCCCCCGCACAGACCCGTACGAGCGCGTCTACGGATACGGCTCTTACCCAGGATGAGTGGCGGCGGAGCGGGGCTCAACCTATCGTGAGTAGTGAAGTTGGCCTCAAATAGCTCGGGAACTACGGCGATCCTTCTGCTGATGATGGCCAAAGCTTCAAACGATGTCCTCTTTTTCGGCGTCCCATTTGACCGTGCGTCCCTGGCGCAGTGAAGCGATAGCCATCTGGCAGGCGATCGCGGAACTGTAGCCTAGCTCGAAGGGGCAGTTGGGTTCTTTGCGGCTGCGGACACAATCAAAGAAATTACGCATGTGGGCTTCGGTATCGTTTTCATCCGAGCCGACGATGTTGGCCTCGCCCCCGACCGATGAGGTGGCTTGAGTTTTTTGTGCGGCGTGATGGCTTTGCGGCAGATAGTTCACGCTGTCCACAACACGTATCACGGTTCCTTTGTTCCCCAGTGCCAGGTCGTTTCCGTCTTCGCCGTAGTAGTTGTTGCCGAACACCGAATTCCACGTGAACATCAGATTTTCCGGCTGATCCATGCAGACATTCATGGTGTCGGGAACTTCCATCTCTGGAGAAAGATAGTTATAGCCAGCCATGGTGACGCGGCGCGGAATCTTGAGCCCGAGCACTTTGTACCAAAACCCTACCTGGTGGACCATGTTCTCAAAAACGTTTCCGCCGGAATAATCCCAGAAAAACCGCCAATTCATGAAGCGCTGAGGATCGAAGTCGTGCGGCGCAGCCTCTCCTTCGAACTCTTTCCAAGCAATGTGTTCGAGGTTACAGTCAGTCGGAATCGCCCTTTTCCATCCGCCGTAGGGGCTGTTGCGATAATGATGCGTATGAACTGCAGTGATGGTTCCTAGGCGATCCGGCGTGGAGAGTTCACGCGCGCGCTCGAAGGCGTTTCCGCTCACGGACTGGATGCCAACCTGAACCACGCGATTCGACCCTTGCAATGCGCGGCGCATACGGCGCGCATGGTCGGGGTTAAAGGCCATGGTCTTTTCCTGGTACACGTCTTTGCCTGCTTGAATGGCGGGGATGAAGTTGCGGGCATGCTGGTGCTGGGGAGTGGCGATGAGCACGGCATCGATGGACTTATCGTCGAGCAAACGGCGGAAGTCGGTGTAGGTCTGAATCGCCGGAACGATGCGCTTCACAGCGTCCAGGGGGCGTGAATAAACGTCGGCGACTGCGATGGGCTGGGTATTGGGCGCTTGCAGAGCGGCTTTGAAGATAGCCGTTCCCCGGCCGCCGGCGCCAATGAGGCCGAAGCGGACGCGGTCGTTGGCGCCGAGGACGCGAGCCGGCGGGAGCATCGACGAGCCTGCGAGGGCGGCGGCACCTCCGGTGAGTTGATGGATGAAACTGCGGCGATTTAGCATGGCTTAGCTCCTATAGGTCAAACTGAGGAATATTTCCTGCAAAGGGCTTTGATTTTGTCGACCAACTTGGGCACGCCAGTGGAAGGATCCTCTTCACCTTCATATTCCGCGGACATGAAGCCTTTGTAATTGGCCCGTGCAAAAATCTGCCACACGCGGTCGAGGTCCACGGCTTGCCCGTCTGCGAAGCGGTCGCGGACGTGCGTATGCGTGGCGTAAGGGGCTGTGGCTTCGATTTGCGCGTAAGCATCGGCTTTCGCAGTGGCAATGAAATTGGTGATGTCGAGATTGATGCCGAAAAAAGGCGAGCCGACGCGATGAACGATCTCTAAACACGCATCCGAGTTCTGCGTAATTCCCTCGTGGTCTTCCATTCCGAGAGTGATGCCTTTCTTTCCCGCGTATTCGCAGGCGGCCTTCAACGTATCCACCGTCCATTCTACCGCTTGCTGAATGGTGGCTCCCGCAGGGAGTTTGCCCGCGAACACACGCAAGTGGGGCGCGCCAAGAGATTCGGTCACCTCCACCCATTTCTTGATTTCCTCCAGGACCTGAGCGCGCTTGCCCGGTTCCGCTTGCACGGTGCTGGCTCCAATGGCTGCGCCGGAAAAACATACGCCGTTTTTGAATGCCAAATGCCGGAGCGAAGCCAGGTAGGCAGGGTCGGTGGATTTGAACCAATATCCGGTCATGTCGACGCCATCAATGCCAAGCTCGACAGCCTTTCGAATGACCTCCTCCATGGTCATCTTACCGACGCCGAGGAGCTTGCTGTAAGAGTAGGCGCAGCAACCGGTGAGCAGCCGCGGCGCTGCTTCGGTTGCCGGCTCTGTGTTTGGCTTCGGAGCCCAGGGCCGAGCTGCGCGGGCAAGTTCCGGTCCCGCAATGACCGCCGGCCCCGCGGCTCGCAGAAAATCTCTTCGATCAATCCGCTTAGGCATTATGGGATTAAACTCTCCTCTATCATGGAACTGAATTCCCGCGTATACAAGACCCGAAACGGCTCGGGCACGGCAAGGAATGTGGGAAGCTAGCGTCAGACTTCGGCTAGAGCCGCAAGTAGGAAGCTGCCCACTGGTTCAGTCGCGCGCGTGCAAATCCTATCCG